>CALWTG010000053.1 GCA_944384385.1 uncultured Clostridia bacterium
GTGGCTGAGAAGAGATTGTCAAAGAACATATCTGGTGGTGAAATGAGCAGGTTTATGCTTGCGATTAAGACAGTACTTGGCACAAAAGACGATGTCAAAACACTTGTCTTTGACGAAATTGATAGTGGTGTCAGTGGTGAGGTTGGTTATAAAGTTGGTGAAAAATTGTATTCACTTTCAACATCATCGCAAGTTATTTGTATAACCCATTTGCCACAAGTCACCGCTCTTGCTGATAGACATATTTACATACATAAAGAAGTTGAAAATGGCAAAACAAAAAGCTGTGCAAAAGTGCTGGAAAGAGATGATTTGATTAAATATCTATCAACACTTTTGGGTGGTTATGATAGTGATACATCAAAACTTCACGCAAAAGAACTACTTGATTTAGCAAGTGAAAAGAAAGCTGATTTGAATAAATAACAAAAAAGCATATAAACTACCTTATAGATTTTTAAAGGTGGTTTTTTTATGGTTAAAAAGATTGTACTTAAATTATTTGGTGTGTTGTTGGCTGTTTGTTTTGTCATAACTATAAAAAATGTTGATTTTGAAAGTATAGTAGCACTATGTGACGATACGCCCATAACTCTAGAAACTTTGGACAAGTTAAATAGTGAGCATTTGCTTGGAAATTTTGTGGATACAAAGCTGACGGAAGATATTTGGACAACGGGTGGAGTAAAAGAAAAGTCAACTTCTTTGGTGGTTAAACTATTTGGTTTTATCCCTATAAAAAAGACCACCGTTGTGGTGTGTGATGATGAGTCTGTGTATCTTGGAGGAGTGCCACTTGGTTTTAGCGTTTCAACAAAGGGAGTTATTGTTGTAGGTTCAAATAGTGTTTTAACAGATGAGGGTAAAAAAACTAATACAGAACTTGAAAATGGTGATATAGTTACAAAAGTCAATGGCATAGATATCTTTAATGTTGAAGATATAAAAGAGCAACTTGCAAAAAGCAACGGCGATGATGTTGAGGTGACATATTTAAGAAATAATAAAGAGCATAAATGCAGTTTAACGCCAATTTTAGATTCTGAAAGTGGTGAATATAAACTCGGTATTTGGATAAGAAACGATGCACAAGGAATAGGAACTCTTACATTTGTTACTGAAGATAATGACTATGGTGCACTTGGTCACGCAATAACAGATTTTGAAACAGGTGCGACAGTCCCTGTTAGTGATGGAAATATCTATCCTTGCACTATGCTTGGAATAACAAAGGGGAGTAAAGGCAAGGCGGGCGAACTTAGATGCTTGTTCGTCGAAGGTTCAATGTCAAATGGAACAGTAGAGAAAAATACCACTTGTGGAGTATTTGGTGACATCAACGAAGATACCACTCTTGTGGACAAAAATTTAAGTTGTCCAATTGCTTCAAGGCTGGTGGTCAAAGTTGGTAAAGCGAAATTGATTAGTGCAGTGAGTGGCATAAGGGAAGAGTATGATATTGAAATTATAAAAACATACAATCAACATTCTACAAATGACAAAAGCTTTATTTTTAGAGTTAAAGATGAAAGACTGCTTAATTTGACAGGCGGAATTGTTCAAGGAATGAGTGGTTCGCCAATTGTTCAGGACGGCAAACTCATAGGCGCAGTAACGCACGTGTTTTTGTATGATCCAACAAAAGGTTACGGCGTTTATGCCGATTTTATGCTTGATGAAGTTTCTTGACGAATAATTGGGTTTTTTGTGAATAAACATATTATATGAAATCTAAAATGTTTGCAAAAAATCTGTATACCATGAGATATTCTCTCAAAGAATTTTGCGCTCAAAACAAATATAAAATAATTTTTTGCGTCGTGTTTTGTTTGGTTGGCTTGCTCACAGGAATTTTGACTGCTATCAAAATTTTTGGAATTGACGAAGAAGAGATTTTTGAAAGTTTCAATTTGACGTATCAGCTTGACGACCTTGAAAACTTTTCCGCTAATTTTTTTGGAAGGCTGCTTTCTTATGAACTTGTGCTCATCATACTTGCAATTTTTTCGCTACATCCTTCGCTATATGTTTTTGGTTGGTGTTTACTTGCTTACAGAACATTTTTGATAGCAGTTAACTGTACGATGATATTGCTTTGGTTCAGTTTTAATGGGGTGATAAAGGCTTTGCTTATTTTGTTGCCTTGTCAATTGCTTATGCTTGCTGTGATGATTGCGTTTTTCTGTTATGTGAGTCATCAAATGAAAAATTGTAAATATTTAAAACGTAGCAGATTAAAATCGATTTTGTATCCCTTTGTTATAGCTTCGCTTCTGCTAACTATTATAAATTTACTAGAAACTACACTATTATTTATTTTTAGGAGTAATGTTATACTTGTGATTTAATTTGACAATAAATTATTTATGAAATATACTTTAATTATGAAATGTAATAAAGCAAAAAAAATTGCAGAGATATTGAAAAAGAAATATAAAATAGGCAATATCGACTATGTCATAGTGGCTGGTTCTGGGCTTTTGGATGCTGTGGTTGACCTTGAAGACATAACCATAGTACCTTATGACAAAATAAGAATGCCAAAATCTCGTGTGAGTGGGCACAGTGGGAAGTTTATTTTTGGAAAATACTGCGGTAAAAATGTTGCCATAGTGTCGAGAGTTCACTACTATGAGTATGGCGATATGAACAAAGTTAGATTGCCATATGAAGTGCTTTCATATCTTGACACAAAAAAGGTTATTCTTTTGACTGCTTCTGGTGGAATAAACAAGACATTTAGAGTGGGCGATATAATGCTTATATCTGACCACATTAACTTCACAGGGCAAAATCCACTTGTCGCAATTAAAGACCTTAAATTCACATCAATGACAAATGCTTATGATAAAGATATGTTTAATAAGATGGCTCAAATTGCTGATGAAAATGACATAAATGTTAGACAGGGAGTGCATATACAATTTTTAGGACCAAGTTATGAAACTATGGCAGAGATTGCGTTCGCAAAATCAATTGGTGCAGATAGTGTATCGATGAGCACGGTATTTGATTGTATCATATGCAACTACCTCGGTATGAAAGTTGCAGGAATTGCAAGCATTGTCAATGTGTTCTCGGGGAATGAAGAAAATTTGGATCACAAAAAAGTGCTTGATGATGCACAAAAGACTTGTCAAAAAATAAAAATAATATTATCTGAATTATTAAAAGAATAAATTTAAACATTTTGAAAAAACTACTCAATAAAAGGAGTGGTTTTTTTATGAAAAAGTACTATGTATCAATATTTAGTGTTTTACTTATCATTGCATTATCATTATGTAGTGGTGCTATGCCTTCGGTTAGTGCTGAAAACGACTTTTTGAAAAATGATGCAAAGGCATCACTTTTGGTTGATTATGAAACCGGCACCGTTCTTTATGAAAACAACAGCAATGCAAGATTTCCAATAGCAAGTATGGTGAAACTTATGACGATACTACTAACTTATGAGGCTATTGACAATGGCTCACTTACTTTGGACACCACGATAATCACTTCCGAAAATGCGTCGGGTATGGGTGGGTCACAGGTGTTTATCGATCCATATGTTGAGTACAGGGCAGAAGATTTGCTTAAAAGTGTAGTTATGGCCTCTGCAAATGATGCAAGCGTTGCCTTGGCTGAGTATATAAGTGGAAGTGAAAGCGCTTTTGTTTCTTTGATGAACAAGCGTGCAAATGAACTTGGAATGAAAAACACTTTGTATGCAAACTGCACAGGACTTCCTGCTCCCGAACAATATTCAAGTGCATACGACTGTTTTTTGGTTTTGAAGCAACTTTTAAAGCATGAGCATTACCACACTTTAAGTACTATTTGGATGGATAAACTTGTTCATCCATCTGGTAGAGAGACTGAGCTTGTAAACACAAACAAACTCATAAGATATTATGAAGGTTGTGACTGTGGCAAAACTGGGTCAACATCGGAGGCAGGTTATTGCTTGACAGCATCTTGCATTCGAAACGATTTTAGGCTTGTCGCTGTTGTGATTGGTTCAAAAAATGGACAACAGAGATTTACAGATGTTTCATCGCTCTTCAACTATGGCTTCGCGAACTATGAAAACAAGTTAATACTTGACAGTCAAACTCCTTATTTAACCGATGTTGAAGTAAGAATGTCAAAACAGAAAACTGTTGATGTTTATGCAAAAGAGAGTTTTTATGGTTTATCACGCAAAGGTAATAACGACGAATATGAATTTAAGTACGAACTAGATGAGATTAAGGCACCTATAAAGGCAGGTGAAAAAGTTGGTACACTACTTGTTACAAAACAAGGACAGGTCGTTAAAGAAATAGATCTAATTGTAAATAGCGACTTGCAAAAATTGACATATTTTGATTCAATAAAACGAATTGCAGAAAATTGGTAAATTAAAGTTGGTTTAGGTGAAAGCCTAAGCCAATTTTTTTCTTGCAAATTTTACATAATGTATGTATAATACCTAAGTATGTTATATCAACTATTAGGCTCGGGAATGCCTTTTTTGGAAATTCTAGCATTTATTTTAGCTTACATGATTGCACTTATGTTTTCGTTTTGTGCTCATGAGTTTTTTCACGACTATGTGGCATATAGACTTGGTGATCCAACAGCTCGTTCACTTGGAAGGCTTTCTTTGAACCCATTAAAACACATTGACGGTTTGGGCTTTTTGTGCTTAATTTTATTCGGCTTTGGTTGGGCTAAACCAGTCGAAATTAACCCTATGTACTTTAAACATTACAAAAGGGATATGTCACTTGTATCCATTGCTGGCGTGACAGCAAATCTAATACTAGCTTTCATTTTTAGCGGAATTTACTTTTTTGTTAGTCCACTACTTGCCAATACTCAAAATATGTTTTTAATATTTTTGGACCTTTTCATATATTTTATGGTGATTTTGAATTTGTCGCTTTTGGTGTTTAATTTGTTGCCAATTTATCCTCTTGATGGTTTTAATTTTATCAAGGCACTCACAAAGCCAAACAACGCTTTTGTTAACTTTATGTTAAAATATGGAACTATTGTGCTTTTGATATTTTTGATCACTCCTATATTTGATTATATTTATATCTTTGTGACCAATGGGCTTTTAAGCGTATTTAGTTTATTTTGGGGGTTGTTTGTATGACGGAAGAACAAATGATGAAAGATAGTGAAGACGAAGTTCAAATCGACCAAGTGGATGAAAGCAAGGTCTATAAAGTGCACCTTGAAAACTTTGAAGGGCCTCTAGATTTATTGTTGCAAATAATTAAAGACAATAAAATGGACATTGAAACTGTCAAGCTTGCAGATTTAACTGAACAATACCTAGAATATCTTGATGAAATACAAAAGCTTGATATGGAGAATGCAAGCGAATTTATTGAGATTGCTGCACAGCTTATTGAAATTAAATCGAGAACACTGCTTCCACCAGACGAAGAGGAAGAAGTGGAGGACGATCCAGAGGTCAATCTTTTGGCAAGACTAAAAGAGCTTAAATTGTTCCGTGAGGCAAGTGAAAAGTTGGCAAAAGATGAAGACCTTGACAAACTTTACAAAAAACCAGATAAGATGGCAGGAAATGTAAGAATTGTACTTAAAGACATGTCACTTGATTTGATGCTTGATGCGTTTGCTAAAATGATGGCAACTATCCCTAAAAAAGTAGTTGAAGTTGAAGCTAAACAGATTGTCAAAGACAGGTTCACCGTTGCTGAAAAAATTCTTTCAATAAAAAGCATTATTCGTGAAAAGAAAATGATTAAGTTTACAGATTTGTTTGATGCAGACCTGACAAAAAGTGAATTAATCAACACATTTTTGGCACTGCTTGAATTGTTGAAAATGCAAATTATTAAAGCACAGCAATCTGAAATTTTTGGAGAAATTGACATAATTGCTAATGAAGAAGGAATAGATAAGGAGATTAAAATTGATGAACAACTTGAAGGAAGTTATTAAAGCCATTTTGTTCGTTTCGGGCGAAGGCGTTGAAAAAAGTGCTATTAGTGAAAAACTGCAAGTAACAGAAAAGCAGTTAAATAATGCTGTTGAACAGTTAAAGCAGGAATTGAACAATGACAGTGGTATACACCTTATTGAATATAAAAACAAAATTCAACTTTGTTCAAATCCAAATTATGCAGAGCTGATTTCAACTGTACTCAATCCTATTCGTGAAAAAGCACTCACAAAGGCAGCGCTTGAAACTGTCGCAATCATTGCATATAAACAGCCAATAACAAAGCTTGAAATTGAGGAGATAAGGAAAATAAACTCCGCAGATTATGCAATTCAAGTGCTTTTAGACAATCATATGATTGAAATCGTTGGCAGAAAAGATGCAGTGGGTAAGCCATATATGTTTGGTACCACTGATGAATTTTTGAAACGCTTTGATTTGAAAGATTTGAGTGACCTTCCTGACTATGAACAGCTACTTGAAAGAATTGAAGTTATTAGAAACGAAACATATGATAACCAGCTTTCAAGTGACGGGCTATACAGAGATTATGATGTTCCACAAGAAGAGGAAGTCCCAGACTTTTTGAAAGACGAAAAAGATGTTCAAAAGATAAAGGCACAGGACAATGCTATGCTTGACAAAATCGATGCGATACTTAAAGAGAACAACATTCAAAAGATGGATTTTTCTCCTAAGCCCGAAGAGAGTGCAAACTAGGTATTTATAGTATAAATTTTGAAATTAAACAAACAATAGTGATATGGAAAGTTTATATTTTCTCATACCACTATTTTTTGTTGTGCTTATGATTTTCCCACTTTCGCTTAGGGTGAAACTTGCCTTGGATGTAAACAAAAAGCAAGCCATTATAAGCATATTTTTATGGAAGATAAAACTCATAACCTTGAAGATATATGTTAAAGACAACAAACTATATCTTCTCACTAAACGCAAGAAAAAAGAAATTGAAATAAAACTTTCTATTAAAGAAATTTACTTTGTTGAAAGTATTGGTGAAAACTTAAAAGACAAAACAACGCTTAGGAAAGTTAATTTTTATGGTAAAGTAGGCCTAGATGATGCAAAAAACACAGCAGTGGCCACTGGAAGTATTTTGATTGCTTTAAAAGCTTTGTTTGCATACTTAAAAAATTACAAACCAACTTGTTCGATGAGTGCAAACATTTCGCCTTGCTATGAAAATTCAGTGTTTATTTTGTGTGCGTATGTAAGTTTCACAATTACTATATTTGACCTTTTGTTTAGTTTATTAATTTCATTGTTTAGTTTAAGGAGTAAAGCATATGGAAAACAATCAAAATTATCTTGAAGAACTTATCAATTCATCTATTGAGAAAATAAGAAATTTGGCAGAAACAAACACAATAATAGGTGACCCAATAGTTAGTCCAACTGGAAAAATAATCATACCTGTGAGCAAAGTGTCAGTTGGTTTTGTTGTTGGTGGTGGACAATATAATTCTATCACCAAAAAACCACCTTATCCACTTGCTGGCGGGAGTGGGGGCGGGCTTTCTGTTACGCCAATAGGCTTTATTGTTGAAGATGGTGAAGAAGTTAAATTTGTTGATGTTGAAGACAAGACAGCTTATCAAACTGTGCTAAATTTAGCCAATACACTTATCAACAAATTAGACAAAAAAGGTGTGAAAGATGAAAAATAAATTGTCGTGTTTTTTGTTATTATGTTTGTTAATATTTATTTTTGTACCAGCTAACATCTCTGTAAATGGACAAGTGTTTGCAGATACAAGTGCACAAGCCATGGTTGTTATTGAAGCCAATTCAAATAGGGTACTTATGGCAAAAAATGAAAATGTACAAAGAGCAAATGCGAGTACAACAAAGATTGCAACATTTTTGACAGTACTTAAACATTGCGAAAACTTTGACGAAATTGTAGAAGTAGATGACAGGGCAATAGGAATTGAGGGAACATCAATATATTTAAAGAAAGGGGAAAAGCTTACAGTAAGGCAACTACTATATGGAATGATGCTTGTATCAGGAAATGACGCAGCGACTGCACTTGCTCTTCATATTAGCCCTTCAATACAAGAATTTGCTCAGCTTATGACAAACGAAGCAAAAGCTTGTGGTGCGCTCAACACAACATTCAAAAATCCTCATGGGCTTGATGAAGACGGACACAAAACTACGGCTTTCGACCTTGCTCAAATAACGAGAGAATGCTATAAGTATCCTATTTTTGAGGAAATTGTCACAACACAAAATACAAAAATACCAAACGGCGAAGGTGGTTATAGATATTTAAAAAACAAAAACAAATTGCTTTGGTCATTTGACGGGTGCAATGGTGTGAAAACTGGTTTTACAGATGATGCAGGGAGGTGTCTTGTAAGTAGTGCCAAGCGTCAAAATATGCACCTAATTTGCGTTGTGCTATCTTGTGGACCAATGTTTGAAGAAAGTGCAAGTATGCTATCGAATTGTTTTTCTAAGTACCATATGGTAAATTTATTGCCACCTTATAATTACATAAAAAGCA
>CALWTG010000054.1 GCA_944384385.1 uncultured Clostridia bacterium
AACCATATAATTAGTGATGAGAATGAGCATATTGAGATTTTAAATGGTATATTATCGACATTAAATTAAAAAAAATTGACACCTTGTGGTGTCAACTTTTTTTACTCTGATTTACTTTGTTTCTTTTCTTGCTTTGATTTTTCTTTGTTTGCTTTTTTCTCAGCTTTTTGTTGTTTAAGTTTAGCTTCTTTGTCTTGTTTTTCTTTTTTAACACGCTCTGCAATTATTCCGCGTTGAATTGAAATCAAGTATTCAGGAAGTTTAAAGTTTTCAATTTTAGCATTGAGAGCTTCGATTTGATTTTCAAGTTTGGTATGTTTTGAAGCATATGCCTTGAAATCTTTTTCCATAGCTTTTGTAATTTCTTGCTGCCCAGATGTTGTACGCTGTTTTTTAAGAACTTCTTGATGCGTTTGTTCCATCTCAGTTAATTGTGATTTAATGTCATCAATCTTGTTTTGATATTCTTTAATTTTAGCATCTCTGATTTGTTCTGCTTCGCGTCTAACAACATCTCTGTGAAGGGTAGTCTCTCTATCATATTCGCTTGCTTTCTTTCTTTCCCATTTCTTGATTGTTATTTTTCTCATAAAGTAAGCACAAAGGGCAATGACAAGGGCAACAAACAATATTGCGGTAGGTATGACATACCAAATCATACCATCGGTGTCATCATTAGTTGTTGTGTCATCAGTTGTTGTGTCTTCGTCTTCTGTTGTTGTGTCGCTAGATGTCAATATCAAAACTTTGTTGTCATCAGCATACTTTTCTGTTGCACTGTTATATGCACTTTCATCAATAGTTTCTAATGTGAAGTTGTCGAAGAAAGCTTGACCTAAAATATTTGTGCTTTCATTCAAAATACCAAGTTGAAGTTTTACATCAGTATTTTCAGAAACGGTGACATAAATTGTGTAGGTTGTCCATGCGTCATTTGAAACAATGTTTTCAAAATTCTTGTCCATACCATTTAGCCCAAACACTGCACCAAAGGCAAGTTTGTCTTTATCATCTACGCCTTCTTGTGCTGTGTCGCCACTAAATCTTGTTAAAACATCGATTGAGATTTTGTAGTAAGTGTCAGCGTCAAGAGTTATTGATTCTTTGCCGGTGAGGGTGTATTTGCCAACAGCGTATTCAGAAATAAACGCTGGGATATATTGCTCATTTGATGTGCCGTTAGTACTGTTTTGTATGCCGTAGATGTTATTTGTAGCATCAATCATACCACCATAAATTGCAATGTTTCCTTGTTCTGGATTTTCTCCATTTTCAAGTTTTTGCTCATACATATATGGGGTGTGTATGTCTTTTACTGTTTCGCTTGAAACAAAGCCAAAGTTTGTAAGTGAGAAGTCAAGTGTGTTGTTTGCTTTTTGGTAATCTTCATAATTGTCGTCAGTTATATTTGAGTTTGTTTCAAATTTGACATTGTCAATATACAAGAACCCAACAACAGGTGATTGACTTGTTCCGAGTGCAATTTTAAGTTTTAATGTTGTTGCGTATGTGTCTGTGTTGACCAAGATAGAATATGTTGTCCATGCACTACTTGACAAACCTTCATCTGCATACAAGACATTGTTGTCGCTGTCAAGAACATAAACGCTCATAAGTGCGTTGTTTAAATTTTGAGCAACTGTTTTGTAATCAAAAGACAACATTTGATAGCTATTAGCAGTAGTTGAAATATTTGCACTAGTTACTGATTGATATGTTTCTTGATAGTTATACATCATCAAGACATTATTCACATCTTTATCAACGCCAAGAGTTGAAACGCTTGATGGGTTTTGTGGGTTTTGTGCATTGCCATATTCAGCTCTGTGCTCATTGTATAAAGGTGAGTAGGTGTTGACAATTCCGTATATGCTTGATGTGTCATTTTCAGTTTCGCTTGTCCAACTAGCAGGTTTGACAGGATATTCAAAGTTTTTGTCTAGAGTGTCTGATGTGTTAAATGTTCCATTCTCAACTGAAGGTGAACCAGTAAGGATTGTAGGTTCAACAGATATTGCATTTGTTGATGTCGCATCGTCAAACTGTTCGTGTGAAATACTTTCAAAAGTTATGTCGTCAAACACAACACTGCCTTTTGCACCTTCTTCATCGTTACCAAAGCCAAGCACGAGTGAGAATGATGTTTTGAATAGGTCATGACCTTTAACAAAGATGTAATAAGGTGTGTAGTCATTTGTCATTTCATTTTTAGTGTTTGATGTTATTGAAACTGATTGCTCTATTGGAGTATAGAAGTCCTCAGCATACTCTTCACCATAGAAGTTTGACACATCAGTGCCTTCACGAAGGGTTACATATGCAGTTCCGTCGAAGTCGTCGCTGACTTTTGCCCAAACCGTGATTTTATATGTTTCATAAGGTAAAACTTCAAAAGAAGTGCTTTCATACTCAATTGTTACTGCATTCTTTGATGTTGAATACATAAGTAGGGCATATCTATTTTGTTCGCTAAGTGAAGATCCGAGATAATCAAGTCCCAAACTTTCCATGCTTGCAGAATTTTGTATGCTAACTATTTTTGCATCGCCACCGATAGGCAAGTAGTTTTCAACAGTCCAGCCAGTAAAGTCGCCATTTTCAAAATCTGCATTTTCAATCATGCCATCAAGTGTATCTCTTAGGTCGATAACATTTATTCTGTTTAGTGCAACATCGTCTGTTCCAACATATTGACCAGCTTCGTTATAGAAATAGTTTCCTGATAATTGTCTAGCTGTGATGTGGTCAAAGAACACTGCGTTATGACTGTCATTTGTCTTTGTTCCAAGCCAAAGTTGAATGTTAACAGTCTTTGAATTGATACCTGTTGCAATATAAAATCTGTATTCAGTCCAGCCGTTTGTTGTGTAGTTTTCAAAACTTGTGTTTAGTGCGTCATCACCAAGCCCGTCGATATATATTGATGCGTGAGCGTTTGTTTGTGTCAATGTCCATATGCTGAAACGATAATATGAATATGCTTCAAGCGAGATATCATTTGACTTATAGCCAAGGTGGTTTGACTCATTTGTGTCAGCTTCACTTTTTGCGTTTATCATAAGGATATGGTCATCAAGCTCATTGTTTGGCTGAGTGTATGGTTTGCTTGGGTTTTGAGAGCTTGTCAAAGCGTAACTTGATGCACGGTTAGAAAAAGTGTCAGCATTGACGCTTATTACACCATTTGTACCATTTGAAGTTCCAACTCTTGACCAACCGCTTGGAGTTGATTGCAAAGATGTGGTTGAAGATGAATCAAAATCGCTATTTGTAATAGTTAGCTCATTTGATGCCATTGTTTCTGCTGATGCAACGCTTGTGCTAAATGTGGGCGAAAAGCATAAACAAATTGCAAGAAGCAAACTAATAATAATGATAGATAAATAGTTAAATTTTCTTTTAGTCGTAAACATAAAACACCTTTTATAATAATTATTAAATTAAACTCAATTAGTATATAGCATTGTGGCAATATTTGCAAATATTTTTTGATAATTGTGCAACAATATTTTTATGAAAAGCAAATTTTCAAAAAAACAAATATTTATTCTAATTGGCTGTGGGGCACTTATAGGGTTAGTGAATGGATTTTTTGGAGGCGGGGGTGGTATGCTTTGCGTTCCAATTCTTGAAAAAGTGATGAACCTTGAAAGCAAAAAAGCTCATGCAACAACTCTTTGTGTAATTTTGCCACTTTGTATTGTAAGTGCCATAATCTACATATTAAATAATGATATAGATTTTGTCAATTTGTCTTGGGTAACTTTGGGCGCCGTTTGTGGTGGGGTTTTGGGTGCAATTTTTTTAAGCAAAATAAACAGTAAAATTTTAAGAGCAATATTTGCAATAATAATGCTTGTGGCTGGGATAAAGATGGTGATATAAATGTGGTATTTATTCATTATTTTTGGTTTTTTATCTGGTGTAATAGGTGCCATGGGTATGGGTGGTGGCACTCTTTTAATTCCATTATTGACAATATTTTCACAAGTTAGTCAAATACTTGCGCAAGGATATAATTTGTTGGCATTTTTGCCAATGAGCATTGTTGCAATTTTAATTCATATAAAAAATAAACTAATTCAGCCAAAATTCTTATGGCTACTTATTCCTTCGGGCATTATTTTTGCAATATTAGGCAGTTTTTTAGCAAATTTAATAGACGCAGAAGTATTAAAATTATTATTTGGGATTTTTTTGATAATACTTAGTTTATTTGAGTTTGTTAAAATATTCAAAAAATAAACTTTTCTAGTGGACAAAAAAAATATATTATGTTAAACTTAACCACGCATGAAGGAAAAGGAGATTTAGTATGGTAGATCCAAAAAAATGCATATCTTGTGGCACTTGCATAAATATGTGCCCAGTTGAAGCCATATCTTTTAAAGATGGAAAGGCTTGGATTGATCCTAATAAATGCATAAAATGTGGCACTTGCGAGGCAGTTTGTCCCGTCAATGCCATAAAAATTCACAGATAATATATAGAGGGAAAAATGGAAAAAGTTGCACTTATTGAACTTAATGAAGTTGATCTAAAACTTGTCATCATGGCTGTTGCACAAGGAGGATATTACAATGTTGTTGAAACAATAAATGAAAATATTCGTCTTGGTCAAAATGTCTTGCAAGAAGGCTTAGTAACGGCGGGGAAGATAACAGAAACATTAAATATTTTAAAAATGTTTCGCAAAGTTTGTGAAAATTACAGTGTTTCAAAAGTTGTTAGCATAGCGACGAGTTTTGTCAAAGATGCAAAAAACCAAAAAAGTTTTTTTGACGAGATTTACAATAACACTTCATTCACTTTCACAATTTTGTCACCAGAAGAAGAAGTAAAATGTATTTACACGGGAATAGTCAATTCCATTGATGTTCCAAAAGGTGTGATTGTTGATGTGGGAGCAAATAACACGCACATAATTCACTATAACAGAAGAACAATTTTAAATATCACGACACTCCCTTTTGGTGCAGTCAGCATGGCGGACGGCAAAGTTCCATATGCCGAAATAGTTGAAAAAGTTAAGGCAGAATACCAGCCAAGTGAATCTTTGACACTGTTAGAACAAGACATAATGTTTGTAGGCACTGGTCAAACTATGGTGAGCATAGGCAAACTTGCTAAGCGTGTTGCACACTATCCACTTGATATTGACAATAA
The DNA here is from genome assembly GCA_944384385.1 of uncultured Clostridia bacterium. Classification (GTDB taxonomy): domain Bacteria; phylum Bacillota; class Clostridia; order Christensenellales; family UBA1242; genus UBA5893. The sequence continues at coordinate 5,167 of CALWTG010000054.1, forward strand.
TTATGTTGTGACAACAGATGTGTTCAATGCCGTGTTCAATAAAGTTAAAGACCTTGACCTTGATCAAACAGTCAAACTAAAAGGCGTCAGCGAAGATAGGGCAGATTATTTGGTTTCTGGAATGGCAATAGTCAAAGGAATTATTGAAAAGTTAAATATTCAAAATTTCTCAATATCAGCTTGTGGGCTTGATGAAGGGCTTATTTATAGCTATGTTGTTCCTGAAACAAATGACAAGCCACTTAGCGATATGCTTGCGTATAGCCTTGAAACAATAAGAACATTTTTTGATGGCGAAAATAGCAACACTCAAACAGTTTACAATTTGTCACTAATTTTGTTTAAACAATTAAAAGTTATGCACAAGCTTCCAAGGTCATATGTCAAACCTTTAAGAATAGCATCATCGATGTATGATTGTGGCAGAAGAATAAATTTTGAAAACAACTCAAAATATAGTTTTGATGTTATTGTAAATTCAAAATTAAATGGCGTTTCACACAAAGATTTGCTTTTGGCAGGTTTTGCTTGCAAATGTCAAAATCTTGACAATCTTTCATTGTCAGAATGGGTAAACTACAAGGATATTTTGACAGAAGAAGACCTTGATGCTGTTAGAAAACTTGGCGTAATAATAAACTTGGCTTCAAAACTTGACAGTTCAAAGAGTGGGAATGTTTATGACATAAGTTGCGATATTCTTGGCGATTCAATAATTATGAAAACAATCGTCAAAAGCGACGCAAGTTTTGATATAAGACAAGCGATGAAACTTGCACCGGTATTCAAGAAAATACTGAAAAAGAATTTGCAAATAATATAAAAACCTCATATCAATTCATATCAATGATATGAGTTTTATTATTAGAGGGAGAATATGAAAAAGAAGATTTTTGCATTGTGTTTAATTTTTGCATCAATTTTTATGTTTGTTGGCTGTGATTTCAATGTGCAAACAACAACTTCATCGTCAATAGAAACTTCATCAGCTCCTTCAAATGTAGTTCAAGAAGTTATTGATAGTGTTGTAACCGTATTTGTTGTTAACTCATCGACAAACACTGAAATGAGTATGGGCAGTGGCGTCTGCATACGCGCGGGTGGCTACATAGTTACAAATTACCATGTCGTTTATTCCACACTTCAAAATTCAAATCTTGAGCTTGTTGTTTATCTAAATGGGGGAGAAGTTGGCTATTCAGCAGAGTGCTATTGGGCAAATTCAAACCTTGATGTTGCAATAATAAAATGTGAAAAAACAAACATACCACATGTCAATGCAGTTGATAGGGTAATAGATAGCAACGACCCTTTGAAGCTACTTGAACCAGTGATTGCAATAGGTACGCCAATCGATTTTGCTTATCAAAATTCATGCACACTTGGGTATGTCAGCGGTCTTAATAGATATTCAGTTTCAGCTAGTTCAAATGGACTTAGCGAAAATGTCTATGAAAACTTGATTCAGCACACCGCATCAATTTCAAATGGCAATAGCGGTGGCGGATTGTTTGATTTAGATGGAAACTTGATTGGACTAAACACTCTTGGCTCACAAAGCGCCAACGATATGTATTTTGCTGTGCCAATCTATCCAGTTTTGCTCGTACTCGACGATGTCGTAAGTTGCTACGAACAAGGTACGGAGTATTCACTTCCAACACTTGGAGTGAGCGTTCTTGACAAAACTGTGTGTGAAATTTATGGACTAGACACAATTACACAAGATGGACTTTATGTTTCGTCTGTAAGTGGCAATGCTCAAAGTTTAATTCAAGTGGGGGATATCATAAACAGCATAACATTTATGGCACAAGCTTATGAAATAAATTGCAGAAATGATTTAATTTACGCACTTATGCAACTTAAAAGTGGCGATGTGGTGTCAATTGAATTATTGCGACAAAATACAAATACAACTGTTGAAGTAGAGTTGGGTTAGTGAGGGTAAAATGCAAACAATTTTAGGTTTAGATTTTGGTAGTACAAATGTCTGCTTGGTAAAGCAAAATGAAGGGCTTATTTTAAAGCAAGCAAACTTGGTGTCTATAAAGCGTGTTGAAGATGGCTATGTGCTTTTGTGTGTTGGTGACAAAGCATATAATCTTTTGGGCAAAAGCTCTGACAATGTTATGACTTTCAGTCCTGTCGGCTTTGGCGAAATTGTCAGTCCCGAATATGCTACAATACTTTTGAAACAATTACTTGATAGTGTCCAAATCAAACCGGGGGTATTAAACCGTGTAAGGCTCATACTTTTGACTCCTGTTGGCTTATCAGAAGATGAAAAACAAAAATATATTGATCTTTGCAATTCAGTAAAAATAAAAGATGTCATCATGATTCCAAGTGCTGTTGCTTCGGCGATTGGCGAAAACTTAAATATAGGTGCAAACAGTGCAAAAATGGTGGTTGATATTGGTGGGGGAACAATTGATTGTGCAGTCATCAACTTAAATAAAATTGTTTGTGGTTCAACTTTGGCACTAGGTGGAAGAACACTTGACAGCTCAATAATTGATTATGTACAAAAAAAATATGGTGTCACAATAGGTTTAAAGACGGCAAAGCATTTAAAAGAAGCAATAGGGAGCCTTTATGAAGGTGATTCCTCACAAGAAGAAGTTTCTTGCATAGACAATTCAACAAAACTTGTCGACACCGTCACAGTTTCGGCACATGATATTTTTATGGCAACAAAGTTTTTCCTTGATGAAATTGTGAGAATGATACAGACAATGCTTTTGTCATTGCCAAAAGATGTTGCTGGTGATGTGGCCAGAAATGGTATAACAATAACTGGTGGCTATTCAAAGATGGTAGGGCTTGAAAAATATTTAAGGACAGAGCTAAAAATCAATGTGCTCATAAGTGACAATAGCAGTGAAGCTTGTCAAAATGGGCTTATAAAACTTGTAAACAACGCAAATATATTGGACTTAGTGGTTCAAAACTAATGCGCAAAAAATAGAACAAAAGGGACATAATAGTACAAAATGTTCCTTTGCTTTTTTTTATATACTCATTAAACTAATTTTGAGGTTAAAATGGCAAGGAAAATTGTGTTTACAAGTGGCAAGGGCGGAGTTGGCAAAACAACTGTTTGTGCAAATCTTGGTGCGACGCTGTCAAATCTTGGTTTTAGGGTTTGTATTCTTGATGTTGACATAGGTTTAAACAATCTTGATGTCGTTATGGGGATTGAAAACAAAGTTGTTTTTGACCT
>CALWTG010000055.1 GCA_944384385.1 uncultured Clostridia bacterium
TACTTTTTTCCTTTGTTACATTTTAACACATATTATAATTACCGTCAATGTTAAAATATTAGACCTATTTTGATATTAAAGTGATATGTCAAGTTTAATTTTCTTGTTGTTTTATTTTTTAAAATCTAACTTTTTTTGTTATTGTTTTTTACTCTGCCTTGCAACATTCAAACAAACGCCTATTGCAGACATAAAAACCATTAGTGATGTGCTTCCTGCACTGATGAAAGGAAGTGGCAAGCCTGTTGGAGGAATACTTCCTGTGACAACTGCAATATTCAAAACAACTTGCGTACATATCACACATGCAATACCAACGACAAGCAAACTTGCGAACCTATCTTTTGCGTTGAGTGCAATTTTTACAAGCAAATAGCACAAAAGTGCGAATACTAAAATGAGCATTGTTGCTCCAAAAAAGCCACATTCTTCACATATGATTGAGAAAATGAAATCACTTTCTGCAAAAGGCAAATAAAGGTATTTTTGTCTTGAAGAAAATAGCCCTACCCCAAACAGTCCACCATTGCCAAGTGAATAAAGTGACTGAATAAGTTGAAACCCCTCACCTTGCGGAGAAGCCCAAGGGTCCAAAAACGCCATAAGCCTTAAAAGTCTGTATGGCTCAATTATGATAAGTACAGGCACAAGACAAAGTGCAGGTATTCCTATGTAAATAAAATACTTGAATTTCGTTCCACCAAAAAACAGCATTGCGAGCATGACTATTCCAAGGCACATCGTTATACTCATATTTGGCTCTAATATGACAAGTAGACAAAATAGTCCACCAACGGCCAAAGGTGGAATAATTGTTTTGAATTTTTTTGCATCGTCTTTATGCTCTAAAAAATGGCAAGCACAAAAAAGAACAAGTGCGAACTTGGCAATTTCGCTAGGCTGAAAAGAAAAACCTGCAAAACCTATCCACCTTTGTGCGCCATAATTTGATATGCCAATTCCAGGGATAAATACAAGAACAAGAAGAACTGTTGCAACAATCACGGCAACCCATTTGAATTTTTGAAGCTTTTTGTAGTCAAAAAATGTGAAAAATATCATGCCACAAAAGCCAAGCAAAACACCTATAATTTGCTTCACAAGAAAAAATGTTGAGTTGTCATAATTTTTTTGCGCTGAATAAAAACTTGCACTATAAACCATTATGCACCCAAAAACGCAAAGTGCAAGCGTACACAAAACCACAAGGACAGTTGTTTTGTCAAACTTAATCTTCATTTTCTGCAACAATTTTCGCAAAGCTATCACCTCTTTCTGCATAAGAACTAAATTCATCATAACTAGCACACGCCGGCGACAAAAGAACAACATCGCCAGAGCGTGCAATACTTATTGCGTAAAGCGTGGCGTCACTCATTTTCTTGAAAGACAAAACATCATTAAACCCACATTTAAGTGCAGTTTGCTTGATTTTTTCGCCCATTTGTCCAAAAGTCAAAATAGTTTTTGTGTGTTGTGTATGCTCAAAAATTTCGTCATAATCATAGCCCTTATCACTTCCACCCAAAAGAAGAATTGTTTCATCATGAATGCTGTCCAGTGCACAAATTGTGCTGTCGGGATTGGTTGCCTTGCTGTCATCTATGTATGTAATATTGTTTTTTTTCAAAACAACTTGAATTCTATGCTTTAAACCTTTAAAGTTTTTTAAAACCTTTTTTATCTTGCCGTTTCTAACCTTAAAAAGTTTTGCTATTGAAACTGCACAAAGCACATTTTCTAAGTTTTTGTCACCTAAAAGTTTTATGTCTTTTCTTTTTATTATCTTATGACCATTAAAGCAAACATATCCTTTTGAAACATATGCACCATTGGTTTGCTGATTTAAAGAATACAAAACAACATTAGCGTTTGTCACAATGTCAAAATTTTCACTGCAAACAAAATAGTCTTTTGCGTCTTGATATGCAGTTATTTTCTTCTTTATTTGACTATAATTTTCAAATGTTCCGTGCCTAGCAATGTGGTCAACGCCTATGTTTAATATTGCACTAACATCGGGCTTAATTTCTTCACATGTTTCAAGTGCAAAACTACTAACTTCGCAAACCAAAATGCTATTTAAAGAAGTGAGATTTGCTATTTTTGTTATTGGGGTATCAGTGTTGCCACAAAGAAAAACATCTTTGTATTTTTGTCTGAGCATATCGTATATCAAGTTCACTGTTGTGGTCTTGCCGTTTGTTCCCGTAATACATATCTTTTTGCCGTATGAAAACATAAAGCCAAGATAAAACTCGCTAATAAATTTAATGCCCTTTTTTGAAAGTAAATCAATGTTTTCATTCCCAAGAACATTTACTCCGGGGCTTAAAATTGCACACTCAATATCATATTTTTCTATATCAACTAAGCTATCTAGCCGTATTGTATTTTTTATGCTTTCGCTTTTATTATCGTCGTCAAAAGTGTAAACATTTTTTGCCCCACGAGATAACAAAAATGAAACTGCACTTTTACCACTTTTTCCTGTTCCATAAACTAAAAAATTTTTTGTTAATATGTTCACACTATCCCACCAAAATATAAGATCAACGTGATTGTAATTAAACAAACAACCATTGTCGATATTATATATATGGTGACAATCTTACTTTCATTCACACCTTTTTTTTGAAAGTGATGATGAAGCGGAGCCATTAAAAACACTCTTTTATGCGTCTTTTTGTAATACAACACTTGGATAATATCACTTAGAGCTGTCACAGCATATGGTATGCCAAGTATTGGAATATATAGTTCAAGTCCAGTAAAAACTGCAAGTGTTGTGACAAGTCCACCAAGTGCAAGCGAGCCAGTGTCTCCCATAAAAATTTTTGCAGGATAGCAATTCAGCACAAAATATGCAAGTAAACACCCTGCCATAGCAAATGTTATTTGAATAAGATTTTGCCATTGCCCAAGGTCCACTTGTGGAAGGTTTGAATATATCAGCATTACGCAAGCAAAACTCAAAAGATAGACGAAAGTGACACCACTGCAAAGCCCGTCAAGTCCGTCAAGCAAGTTGACACTGTTCACAACAGCTAGGTATACAAAAATTATTAGCGGAATAATCCAAACGCCTATATCCAAGCTTATTGAAGTGAAAGGAACAAATATGCTTGTCCCAACCAAGTTTGAATTGTAAACAAAAACTGCAATTATGACGGCAATGCCTACTTGTCCAATTATTTTTTGATACGCTCTAAGGCCTAAATTGTGCTTGTAGTGAACTTTCAAAAAATCGTCTAAAAAGCCCAAAACCCCATACGCCACCATAACGGCAATGGTGATTATTCCAAGTGTGAAATCTTGCCATAAAAAGAATAAGCAAACGAGTGCACACGCAACAATAAAGATTATACCACCCATTGTTGGCGTGCCATTTTTTGCCTCATGCTCTTTAACATATTGAAGTATTGTTTGCCTTGCTTTTAACTTTTTGCTGAGCGACAAAACAAGTGGGGACAAAAGTCCCGCAACCAAAAACCCCATTAAAAAAACAAATAAATTTCTTTCTATCATTGACCTTTTAATATCTCTTTAACAGTCTCAAAATCACTATATGGCAATTTCTCACCTTTTATGTCAATATAATTTTCCCCACCTTTTCCGCAAATTATAAGAACATCACCATCTTTTAAGTATTTTATTGCGAGTGAAATGGCAATTTTTCTATCAACTGCCACATAATAATTTTTTCCATTAAAGCCTTTTTGTATGTCTTCAATGATGCTTTCTGGCTTTTCAAAGCGTGGGTTATCACTTGTGATGAAACAATAGTCACAATACTTTTCTGCCACTGCACCCATAAGTCTTCGCTTTGATTTATCTCTGTCACCCCCACACCCAAACACACATATAAGTTTATTCTTGCAAAGCTTTTTTGCCGTTTTGAGCACGTTTTCAAGTCCGTCTGGTGTGTGTGCAAAGTCTATTATTATTGTTTTGTCATTGTGCTTAATTACGTTGAATCTCCCCTCCACTTCACAAACATTACATAGCGCACTTTGAATCTGGTCAATGCTTATTCCAAGAAAATAACAACATGTTGCCGCAGCAAGACAGTTATAAACATTAAAAAGACCATATAGATGTGACTTTATTTTTATAACATTGTCACATATGTTCATCACATACTGCGTTGCATCACTATTTATATCAATACAAAAACTATCACTTGGACAATTTATGCCATATGAAATTGCACTGTCGTACTTAGAAAGTATGCTTTGACCAACCTCATCATCAGCGTTTATTACCATAAGGTCTTGTGAATTATCAAAAAAACTTTGTTTGACTTTTTTGTACTCTTCAAGCGTTTTGAAATAATCAAGGTGGTCTTGTGATACATTTGTTAAAATTTTGCAAACAAAGTCAACACCCAAAACTTTTTTCAATGCAATTGCATGTGCTGACACTTCCATGACAATATAGTCAACACCGCCCTTTTTCATTATTGAAAAAATTTGGTGCAAGTCTAAAACATCGGGCGTAGTGAGCTTTGCAGGCAAAAAATTATCTTTGTAATATATCCCATTTGTACCAATAAGCCCCACCTTTTTCCCTGCACTTGATAATATGTCTTTGATTATGAAGCTTGTCGTCGTCTTGCCATTTGTACCAGTTACGCCTATCACCTTAACGTCTTTTGTATCATAAAAAGTTTGTGCCATAGTTGCCATAGCCTGACGGACATCATCGACCAAAATTTTTGCGACATTAATATCATAAAGCCTGTCACAAACAATCACAAGCGCCCCATTTTCTTGTGCTCTTTGTGCCATAGTAAACGCATCATGTGAACCACTGTAACAAAAGAATAAACAACCAGTTAAATTATCTTGTGCGTGCGTGCTAAGATTTGTAATGTCCATATCTTGTATTTTTGAAATATCGTTTTTTACTTTTACATCTTTTAATAAATCTTTTAGCTTCATAAATACCTCTTTTCGTATATAATATAGTGCAAACAAAAGGCAAATGTCCCCAATAAGCAAAAAAAGTCAAAAACAATTAAATTATGATAAATTTAAAATTTTTAGTTAAAATATTTCAAAAATAAGCAAAAATATGTTATCCTTTTATGGCGACTTTAAGGAGATAAGATGCAGACAAACAAAAATATTTACTATATTGATGAATTGAATAATTTAAAAAATACTGATGAACAACTTTTAGTTGATATGTCAGAAAATATGTTTCAGAACCAAATCGACGATATCGTTGATGAAATATTAGAAAAAAAAGTTAAAATAGTGCTTTTGGCAGGTCCATCTTCATCTGGCAAAACAACCACTAGCAAAATTTTGGCAAATAAGCTCACTGAAAAGCACAAAACAAGTATTTTTGTATCACTTGATGACTTTTTCTTAAACAGAAAAGATACACCACTTCTTCCAAACGGCAACTATGATTATGAAAATGTCACTGCCCTTGATATTGAATATTTCCATAATTTTTTGCACTCTCTTCTCTCCACCACTGAGGCAGAAATGCCAAAGTACAATTTTTATACTGGTATGCGAGAAGAAAAATATGTCCACATTGATATAGATGAAGACACAATAGTGATTATTGAAGGCTTGCATGCACTCAATCCACTGCTTATCAATGGATATACAAAGTATGTATATAAAATTTATATTTGCACTCAGTCTGATTTCTATGAGAATGACAAATGTGTCTTGTCTAGTACTGAAATAAGACTACTTAGACGCCTTCTTCGTGACAGTTTAACGCGTGGCAGAGATGTTAAAACAACTCTAAGCACATGGCATGAGGTGCTTGAAGGCGAAAAAAAGTACATTGACCCGTTTAAAGATGACGCTGACTATTCTATTGACAGTGTTCATATGTATGAGCCATTATTATACGCATACTATCTTTCCCCACTTCTTCAAAAAGAGAGTTTGTCTAATTGCGTAGATTTGGTTCAAAAATTGAAAAAATTTGAGCCAATGACAAATAGTCTTGTCCCAAAAAATTCATTACTTCGCGAATTTTTGAATGTATAAAAACTAAAACAAAAAAACTCGTAAAAATTTACGAGTTTTTTGTTAACTAATTTTGACTTTTGAAGGTCAATTCGCCGTCAACGCAATCAATAATTACACTTCCTGTTGAACTAATTTGTCCAAGAAGTATCTTTTCTGCAATTCTGTCTTCAACTTCTTGCTGGATATATCTTTTAAGTGGTCTTGCGCCGAATTGAAGATTTGTTCCACTTCTAACGATATAGTCAAGTGCCCTATTTGTGAGTTTTAATTCAAGTCCACTTCTCGTTAAACGCTTATTTATATTAGATATCATAATTGTTGCAATTTTCACTAGGTCATTTTCATTTAATGGTTTAAACACACATATGACATCTATTCTATTCAAAAATTCTGGTTTAAGTTTTCTTCTTAATGCTTGGTAGTATATATCTTTAATTTCATCTTCTTCTTCAACGCTTTGTGAATTGAAGCCAAGATGCCTTTCATTCATTTCTTCACTGCCAATGTTGCTTGTCATTATTATGATTGTATTTTTGAAATTTACTGTTCTACCTTGACTATCTGTCAGTCTTCCATCGTCAAGCACTTGCAAAAGTGAGTTGAATATATCTGGGTGTGCCTTTTCAATTTCATCGAAAAGCACAACGCTATATGGTCTTCGTCTTACTTGCTCAGTCAGTTGTCCGCCTTCATCAAAGCCAACATATCCCGGTGGAGCACCTATGAGCTTTGACACACTATGTGGCTCCATTAATTCGCTCATATCTATTCTTATTATGTTATTCTCGTCATCAAACATAGCTTCTGCTATTGCTTTGCACAGTTCTGTCTTTCCAACTCCCGTTGGGCCTAAGAACAAAAATGAACCTATTGGTCGTTTATTGTCATGAAGTCCAACTCTTGACCTACGAATTGCTTTTGCAACAGCGCTAACTGCCTCATCTTGACCAACCACACGTTTATGAAGAATGTTTTCAAGATTTATAAGTTTTTCACGCTCTGTTTCGGTTATTTTGGTAACTGGTATTCCTGTCCACTTTGAAACGACTTCCGCAATTTCATTTGCTCCTATTGAGTTTGAATTTGAGTTTGATGTTCTACTAAAATTCTCATTTAGTTTTTTCAGTTCATCTTCAAGTTCCAAAATTTGCGTTTGTATTTTCGCCGCTTTTTCATAATTGCGTTGAATACTTGCCTCATCTCTATTTGCAGATAGTTGTTTGATTTTTTCTTCTATTTCCCTTATTGCACTTGGTTTTAAGTTAAAACTGACTTTTGCTTTACTGCTCGCCTCATCAATTAAGTCAATAGCTTTGTCTGGCAAGCTTCTGTCCATAATGTACCTATCAGAAAGCGTGGCTGCCGCTTCAATGGCCTCATCTGTTATTGTGACATTATGAAATGCCTCATAACTGTCTTTTAACCCTTTTAATATTTCAATGGTCTGCTCAACAGTTGGTGGATTGACCATGATCGGTTGAAATCTTCTTTCTAACGCCTTGTCGCTTTCAATAAATTTCGCATATTCATCAGTTGTTGTTGCGCCAATTGTTTGAAGTTCTCCACGAGCAAGATATGGTTTTAACATATCTTTTGGACTTGTTTCGCCTTTTTCACTGCCCGCTTGTGCAAGTGTGTGAATTTCGTCGATAAACACAATGATGTTTTTACTTGCAATAATAGTTTCAATAGTGTCTTTAAGCTTTTCTTCCATACTGCCACGGTATTTTGTGCCTGCGATGAGCCCCCCAATTTCAAGAGAATATATTATTTTATCTTTTAATATCTCAGGTACATTACCACTGACAATAGCCTGTGCAAGCCCTTCAACAATAGCTGTTTTTCCAACGCCAGCTTCACCTATCAAAATAGGATTGTTTTTGGTCTTTCTGCAAAGTATTTCAATTATGCGTTCAATTTCTGCTTCCCTGCCAATAATTGGGTCAATTTTGCCCTGTCTTGCTTTGAGGGTAACATCATAGCCCATATCAAGCAATTTTTCAGGAAGCGAACTTTTTTGTGCATCTTGTGGCAAGTCAGAAGAAAGGTCGTTACTTCCTTGCAAAAACACAACAAGTTTTGACTTAATTTCAGTCAAATTTGCACGAAAATATGAAGTTATCAGCCTAACGGCAAAGCAGTTTGGACTTGACAAAAGTGCAAAAAGTAAATGCTCGGGTCCAACAAAATTATGTCCTAGTTGCATTGCAACTTGTTTTGCCATGCTGATTATCTCTTTGCTTCGTGGTGTTAGTTCAACATCAACACCAACAAAAACGCCCTGTGAGTTGTCATTAAAAATTTCAGTCAAGCCTTCACTGGTTATGCCGTATTCTTTAAGTATTTTTGACGCCATGCAATCTTTCACACTGCAAAGCCCGTACAA
>CALWTG010000056.1 GCA_944384385.1 uncultured Clostridia bacterium
AAAACTTTATGGCGATGAACTTGCAAAAATGCTTCCCCGTGAGTTTTTAGATAATTTGAAAAAGCACAAGGCAAAGCTATTCATCATTGATGCTCAAAAAATTGCAAATGAAAATGGACTTGGAAGAAAAATCAACACCATAATGCAAACTGCGTTTTTCAAAATTGCAAATATAGGAAATTTTGACGAAATTGTCGCAGAAATCAAGGACACAGCAAAACGCTCATATCAAAAAAAGGGCGACGATGTTGTTACTAAAAACTTCAAGTGTATTGACGAAGCAATAAAAAATGTGACAGAAGTTGACTATACCAAATTTAACTATTCAAATATTGATACAACAACTGCAAAAACAGATAGCAAGTTTTTTGATGAAGTTATTATTCCTACCGAAAAACTTGAAGGCGACAAATTGCCTGTATCAAAGTTTAATACAAGCGGAAGCATACCAACTAATACTTCAAAATATTTAAAGCGTGGAATAGCAATCAACTTGCCAAAGTGGATAAAAGAAAACTGTATTCAATGCGGAAACTGCACTCTCGCCTGCCCACACTCTGCTATAAGAAGTATTTTAACAAAACAAGACGAAGCCGACGAAACATATGTCGACGCTATGGGTATGCCTGGCTATAAATTTAAAATTCAACTTAGCCCCCTTGACTGCACAGGGTGTGGAGTTTGTGCAAACACCTGTCCTGCAATCAAAAAAGCGCTTGAAATGGTTGAATTTGACAAAATACAACAAAATGAGCAAAAAAACTACGAAAATTCATTAAAAGTACACAGATATCCATCAATTTTCAACAAGCAAATGGCAAAGGGCTTACAATTTTTTGACCCTTACTTTGAATTTAGTTATGCTTGTGCCGGTTGTGGAGAAACGCCATATATCAAAATTTTGACTCAACTTTTTGGCGACCATATGATTGTTGCCAATGCAACAGGTTGCAGTAGTATATACGGTGGTTCATACCCTGTATGCCCTTACGCAAAAGATAGCAATGGCCACGGCGTTGCATGGGCAAACTCACTTTTTGAAGACAATGCCGAGTTTGGATATGGAATGGCACTTAGTCAAAGACAAAATCAAAATACACTAGAAAAAGTTATTGATAAAATTATTCCTAAATGCGAAAGTGACCTTGCTGAGCTTTTAACAAAGTTCAAAAAAGAAAAGTCACTGACATATGACGAACAGAAAAAAGTCAAAACCATTGTCACCTATTACCTATCAAAACAAAATGATATCGACTATGAAATGCTGCTCAATTTAAGCGATTATCTAGTCAAAAAATCAATTTGGATAATTGGTGGTGACGGCTGGGCTTATGATATTGGATACGGCGGTCTTGACCATGTGCTTAATAGTGCCGAAAATGTAAATGTTTTGGTACTAGATAGCGAAGTATATAGCAACACTGGTGGGCAAGCTTCAAAATCAAGTCCAAGGGCAAGCGTTGAAAAGTTTAGTGCAAACGGCAAAATCACGCAAAAGAAAGACCTTGGAGCAATATTTATGGCAAATAAAAACTGCTATGTTGCAAGCGTTAGCCTTGGCGCCGACGTTAATCAAACAATCAAAGCACTATCCGAGGCAGAAGCCTATGATGGCCCAAGCATAGTGATTTGCTATGCCCCATGCATCAATCACGGCTTTGATATGTCGCAATCAAACAAACATATGAAACTTTGTGTTGAATGTGGATACTGGAATTTGTATAGATTTAACCCAAGCCATGATAAACCACTAACTGTTGATAGTGCAAAACCAACAAAAAATTATATTGAATTTTTAAATACAGAAACACGCTTCACATCGCTCAAAAAAGTCGATGAAAAGCGTGCCGAAATGTTATTTAATCAAAGTGCACACGATGCAGATGAAAGACGAAAACTACTTGAAAATATGTTAAAAATTCAAGAAGATGAATAACATTGTTTAAATTACACACAATACCTATGTGGACATAAAAATATTTATGTTTTCACAAAAAATAGTGGCAAAAACTGCCACTATTTTTTATTTGCACTATGTCGAAATGTGTCGAATGATGTCGAAAATTATAAAAATACACACTGAACAAATCAGTATGTAAAATTTGATATTAAATAATGTTTTCAACAAACTCTTTTGCATCGAATACATCAATGTCGTCAATAGTTTCACCTGTTCCGACAAAAACAACAGGAAGTTCAAGTTCGTCTGCAATAGCAAACACAACCCCGCCTTTTGCCGTTCCGTCAAGTTTTGTTAAGATGATGCCATCAATTTTAACGTATTCGTCAAAGTGCTTAATTTGGCTAAGTGCATTTTGCCCTGTCGTTGCGTCAAGGACAATGAAAGTATATTTATTTGCCTCGCTATACTCTTTATCAATGACCTTATCAATTTTTTTGAGTTCTTCCATTAAATTGGTCTTTGTTTGAAGTCTGCCCGCAGTGTCAATGATGAGAACATCAGTATTTTTGGCTTTTGCACTTGAAACACCATCAAAAACGACCGCCGCAGCATCTGTTCCTTCTGCGTGTTTGACTATTCGCACTTTATTTCTATTTGCCCACTCGGTGAGTTGGTCACTCGCAGCAGCACGAAATGTGTCGCCTGCAACCAAAGTGACTTCTTTTTTTTGAGATTTGAAAAATTTTGCCAATTTACCAATTGTTGTGGTCTTTCCAACTCCATTTACACCAACAATTGTTATTATTGCTGGGTATTTTATTTCAACTTTTGGTAATTGTTGCATAATTTCAACAAGTATTGTCTTTAATGCGTTTTTGACTTCCGCTGATGTTCTTATCTTGTTTTTTCTTGCATATAAGCGAAGCCTATCAACAATTTTCTCGCTACATTCAAAGCCAACATCAGATGAAATCAATATGTCGGTCAATTCCTCATAAAACTCGTCATTTAGTTCGCCACCAGAAAGCAAAGCATCAAGTTTGCGAGCAAACGCTTCCTTTGTCTTTTTTAAAGCCTCTGATATTTTTTTAAAAAGTCCCATTATTTATTCTCCTCAACATTTTTGAGTGCATCAGCAAGCTGAACGCTAACCATCTTTGAAACGCCTTTTTCTTCCATAGTGACACCATACAAACAGTCAGCAAGCTCCATTGTTGGTTTTCTGTGTGTGATGACAATAAACTGCGTGATTTTGCTAAATCTTCTAAGGTATTCAGCAAATCTTCCAACATTGGAGTCATCAAGTGCCGCTTCAATTTCGTCAAGAAGGCAAAATGGCATTGGTCTTAGTTTGAGTATTGCAAATAATATTGCAATTGCAGTTAGTGCCTTCTCTCCACCTGACAAAAGTGTTATGTTTTGCAATTTCTTGCCTGGTGGTTCTGCAACAATATCAACACCAGACTCCAAAAGATTGTCAGGGTCAGTAAGTTCAAGCCTTGCATTACCACCACCAAACAATTCACGGAATGTTGTTTTGAAGTGCTCATTGATTTTGTCAAATTCGGTTTTGAATCTCTGAGTCATCTCTGCCGACAACTCTTCAATGACCTGCAAAAGATTTTGTTCTGCTTTTTCAAGGTCGTCAGCTTGTTCTTTTAGTCCGTCATAACGCTCTGATATAAGTTTAATATCTTCAATTGCATGAACATTTACATATCCTAGTTTTGAAATATCACGCTTAACCTCAGCAATTTCAGGCATTGCTTTATCAATATCAAAATCTTGACGAACAAATTGTTGACATGACGCATATGTGAGAGAATATTCCTCATAAATACGCTCTTGCATTTGCTCAATTTCAGTGTCAACTTTTTCAAGTTGATGTTGTGCATTTGTACGCCTATCACTAAGTTTTGTGATATCGTCCATAACCTTCATCTTTTTGTCGTTTAATTTTTGTATCTCAGCCTGTAATTGTTGCTTTTTTGTTTCAAAATTTTGCATTTCGGCACGAAGAGATGCAAGTTTGTTTTTTGCCTCTTGATTTGCCTCTGTTTCAATTTGTGCTTTTATGATATTTTCTGCTTCATAAATTGTCTTGTCAAGTTTGTCAATATCGCTTTGATAGTTGACTTTAAGTGCATTATTGACTCTAATTTCTTCATTTAAACGGTCAAAATCTTGTTCATATGATGTCTTTTGTGCTTCTCTTGATGCAATTTCGACTTTGACTTTTGTCATATTTTCGTTGATTTCGTCTCTTTTTTTGCTTAACTCTTGATATTTCGCCTGTCTTTCTTCAATGAATTTATTTGCCGATGACCTGTTTTGCATTGCAGTGCTTTCAAGTTCATCAATACTTTCAAGCTCTTTGGTTAATGTTTCAATTCTAATTGCTGTTGCATTATGCTGATTTTTTAAACTTGTTTGTTCTTCAATCTCATCATTTAATATTGATGTGAATGATGCAAGTTTTTCATTTTCTTTCGCATATCCAATCTCTGTTGAATTTTTGACTTCAAAAAGCTTGTTTATCTCAAACTTTAATTGTTCATATTGTTTTTGAGAAGATGTTATGTTTTGAGTTTTGAGTTCAAGGTCTTTTTTAAGTTTGTCAAGCTCTTGTGTTAGCGTCTTTATTTCACGGTCACGACTAATAAGGTTTGCAACTTCGTGTTTTTTTGAACCACCTGTCATTGAACCTTGTGGGTTGATGACATCTCCGTCTAATGTTACAATTTTATATGAAAGTTTGGTCTTATTTGAAATAGAAATTGCGGTATCAAGATTGTCAACAATTATTGTTGTTCCAAGAAGGTTTGAAATAACATTTTTGATATTGTCATCGTATTGAATTAGGTCGCTAGCAAGTCCAAAACAACCCGCATAAGTGAGTGCTTTTGCGTCTTCCTGAGCTATCGCTCTTGGTCTTAGCCTTGTGATAGGCAAAAATGTTGCACGACCAAATTCATTATTTTTTAAGAAGTTAATAAGGTCTTTTGCATTTTGTTCGTCGAATGTGACAATGTTTTGTACAGCACTTCCAAGAGCAATTTCGATTGCAGTTTCATATTTTTCTGGCACTTTGATAAGTGATGCCAAAACGCCAACCATCTTTGCTCTAACCTGCGAATTTTTTTCGCTTTCTTTAAGCAATTTCTTAACTGCGTATGAATAACCATCATACTCTTTTTGCATTTCTTCTAAAAGAGTTTTGCGGTTTTCATATACTTGCAATTTTGAACTCTCACGATAGCGTTCTTCTTGCATAGTTTGAATATCTTGTCTTAACTGTTCTTGCTTTTTCCTTGCATTATTTAAATTTAAAACTGCCTCATCTTGTTTTTGCTTTAACTTTTCAACTTCGTCTTCAACTTCTTTTTTAGCTTTTGTCTTTTCGGAAACACTTTTATCAATTTCTTCAAGCTTTGAAGTCAACTCTTCAAGATTTTGTTTTAGCATATCCCTTTCAGCTTTGTATTTACTGAAATTAGCTTTAATATCTGTCAATTTATCCAAAGCATCTATCATTTTTTGTTGTGAATCTTGCGTTTGGTCTTCATGCAAACTAAGTTCATCAACAATTTTTAGGTAGTCATTAGATAATTCATCATATGAAGCGTTAAGTTTTTGCAAACTGTCCACAACTTCATCATACTTGTCTTTTTTGAATTTGAGTTCTGCACTATCTTTTTGAATTGTGTTTGTGCTATTTAAAAGGTCAATCCCAATTTTAGCCTTTGTTTCGTTAAGGTTTGATATACGCTCACGAATGACATTTGCTTCACCTGACTGCTTTTCAAGTTCAACTGTTAAATGGAGTATAGATTCGTGGCTTGCGTTTATTTCTTGGTCGATGGTATTTACTTCTTCAGTGTGCTTATCATATTGTTTTGTGCAATCAGAAAGCTCTTCTTGCCTTTGAATAAGTTCTTCTTCAATGGCACTGAGTTTTGTGTTTATCTGTTGTTTTGTAGTGTTTGCATTATTGTAACTATAAACATATGTATTGACTTCAAGGTCTTTTAGCCTATCTTTAAGACCAAGCCAAATTTTTGCATTTTCTGCCTGCTTTTTTAGTGGGCCCATCTGTCTTTCAAGTTCGGCGAGAATATCACCTGCACGTGAAAGGTTGTCACGAGTACGAGCAAGCTTACGCTCTGCGTCAACTTTTCGTGACTTAAACTTTGAAATACCTGCTGCATCTTCAAAAATGGCACGCCTGTCTTCTGGCTTTGAGGAGATTATTTCATCAACTTTACCCTGACCGATTATTGAATAGCCGTCTTTACCAATACCAGAATCATACAAAAGATTGGTTATATCTTTCAATCTAACTGGCGTTCTATTGATAAGGTAAGCACTTTCGCCACTGCGGTAAAGTTTACGAGTTATTGCAACTTCGTCGTTGTCATAGTTAAAATATCTGTCAGTATTGTTAAAGATAAGTGTAACTTCACAATATGACAAACTTTTACGCTTTTCTGTTCCATTAAAAATAACATCTTGCATAGTTGAACCACGAAGAAGTTTACTGCTTTGTTCACCAAGAACCCACCTTATCGCATCACTGACATTGCTTTTTCCACAGCCGTTTGGTCCAACAATAGCCGTTATTCCTGAATCAAACTTAATGACAGTTTTGTCTGCAAACGATTTGAAGCCTGCTAGTTCAATTTGTTTAAAATTCATTGTTTCTCCTCAATTTTATCCAGTATCATTTGTGCACATTGTTTTTCGGCAATTTGTTTACTACTGCTTTTTGCAGTGGCACTATACTCACCCATAACTGCACGAATTGTGAAAGTTGGGTTATGTGATTGACCTGTTTGGTCTAAAAGTTCATAGCTAACTGTTAAATTATACTTTTGTGCATATTCTTGCAATTTTGATTTACTGTCCAAAAGTTCAAGATTTTCTTCATTGTCCAAAAAAATGTTACTTAAAACAAACTTTTCACATTCTTGTAAGTTTGAATCAAGATAAATTGCTGCAACAAGTGCCTCAAACATATCACATTTGATTGAATCAGTTAGACTTTTACAACTTTTACCAAGTTTGACATACTTACTAACTCCAAGTCCGTCAAACACTTGACACAAGTTTTCCATTGATACAGTGTGTGCTCTCATTCTTGAAAGCTCGCCCTCATCATATGACTTATCTTGAAAATAATATTTTGCAATCAAAAAGTCTAGTATGCTATCACCTAAAAATTCAAGACGCTCATAATTATCTAAACCATAAGACGAATGAGTCAATGCCATATGAAAAAGATTTTCATTATGGAAAACATAGCTTTTTACTTTAATCATTATGTTCTCCAATTTCTAGGTTTATTTCCGGCATATTTTCAATCATGTTTTTTATGTGCTCGTTGACTTTGTTTATCTCCAATTTTCTTGCCTGTTCAATGGCAGCACAAATTGTGACATCTTTGCTTGAACCGTGAGATTTTATTATCGTCTTTTTGCAACCAATGAATATTGAACCGCCGTATTTGTTATAATCAAGTTTATCTTTCACCTTGCCAAGAGCTCGTTTGCAAAAAAGTGCTCCAATTTTACTAATTAAAGTGCTAAGCATGGCTTGTTTCATAACTTTGGTTGTGAATTTGACTGCGCCTTCCACGGATTTTAGAAGAATATTTCCTGAAAATCCGTCAGTTACCATGACATCAACATCACCTGTCATAAAATATCTCGCCTCAACATTGCCAATAAAGTTTATTGGAAGTTGTTTGAGTAACGGATATGTTTGCTTGCAAAGCTCATTACCCTTCTTTTCTTCGCTACCGTTTGACAAAAGTGCAACTTTTGGATTTTCCACGCCAAACATAATTTTATAGTAAAGTGAGCCCATCAAAGCAAAATGACATAAGTTTATTGGTTTACACTCTACATTTGCCCCACAGTCAATAAGACATACCATTCCACCCTTGGCAGTTGGGAAAAATGGTGCAAGAGCTGGGCGTGAGACTCCTTTTATTCTGCCAATTTTCAAAAAACCACCAGTAAGCACTGCCCCTGTT
>CALWTG010000057.1 GCA_944384385.1 uncultured Clostridia bacterium
AATTGGCTTTAAAAGTTGTGACCAAGGCAGAGAAGAATTTCAAGGTACAAGTCTTGACTATGTTTGGTTTGATGAAGAGCCACCATATGACATATATCAAGAATGTCGCATGCGAATTTTAGACAAAAGTGGCGAAATTTTCGGAACGATGACTCCGCTTAAAGGCTTGACATGGGTTTATGATGAGATATATTTAAACAAAAATAACGATGAAAATATTTGGTATGAGCAAATGGAGTGGCTTGACAATCCATATCTAAAAAAAGAGGAGATAGACGCCTTGACTGCGTCAATGTCAGCCGACGAACTTGATGCAAGAAGATACGGAAAGTTTACGGCAAGTGGGGGAATGGTGTATCCAGAGTTTGATGAAAATGTCAATGTTATTGAGCCGTTTTCTGTTCCAAGTGAGTGGTATGACACAATCTCAATTGACCCAGGACTCAACAATCCGCTTTCAGCACACTGGTATGCAGTTGATTATGATAATAACATCTATGTAATTGCAGAGCATTTTGAGGCAAAAAAGGGCATTGAATATCATGCTGATATGATTAAGGCAATATCAAAAAAACTTAACTGGCCAACAAAAAATGGCAAAATATATGCACTTATTGACAGCGCCGCAAATCAGCGTACTCTTGCAAGTCAAAAAAGTGTGACAGAACTTTTTTATGACTACAATATTGCAGTCAATCCAAATGTCAACAAAGATTTGTTTAGCGGAATACAAAGGGTAAAGACATATTTAAAAAATGCGAAAGGTGAAAGCAAGCTTTTCATTTTTAAAACTTGCACAAATTTAATTCGTGAATTTAAGTCATATTTTTGGTCTAATAGCGACGCCCCTATAAAAAAAGATGATCACAGCCTTGATGAACTTAGATATTACATTATGTCACGCCCAGAAAATGCAAAGCCAAAACCACAAAAATCTATTATTCAAAAAGATAAAGAAAGACTATATAAGAAAATAAAATATACAAATAAAATGTATTAAAAAACTTTGGAAAAATATTATTTATGTGATATATTTAAATTGAATTATACATAATAAATTACGGCAAAATTTATTAACGGAGAAATATTTTGAAAAAGTTTTGTTATTTATTTTGTTTTTTATTAGCATTTTCGGTTTGTTTTGTGCCAAGCACATTAAAGGCTACACACGCTGATGAAGAAGTCATTTTGATAAGTGATGCATATGATTTAAGTCAAATGCAGTCTAATAGCTTTGGTAGTTTCCGCCTTGGCGCTGACATAAATCTTGCTGGTCAAACGCTTCAGCCAATTCAAAATTTTTCTGGCATGTTTGACGGCGATGGCCACACAATAAGCAACTTCACAATTTCAGCAAATGGTGGCAATGTGGGATTTTTTGCAAACACAGTTGGTGCAAAAATTTATGATGTTCAATTTCAAGATATCACAGTCACTGTTCAAAGTGATGTTGATGAATATACTTCAAAAATTGGCGTTGTTTGTGGGCTAAGCCAAAGCACAACTTTTGAAAATGTTTCTGTTGATTCGTCAACAATTACTGTATCTATGCCAAGTATACAATACATAGGTTGTTTTGTTGGACATGCTCAAAATGGTACTAGGCTAAAAAATATTACTAGTGATTGCAATTTGACAATTTCATCAGCATCAGACAAAACAAAATATGTTGGTGGACTTGTTGGATATTTTGAAAACAGTCAAATGTATGACGCCATTACAAGCACTCAATTTAATGGCGTTCAGTCTAATGGTCTATATCAAGGTGGGGCATTTGGGATTTTGCTCGGCAACAAAACTGAAATAAAAAATATCATAATAGACGCAGTGTCTGACACGGCTCAATTGTATGGTATTGCAGGTATGATATCTTGTCCAAATGATATGCTGACAAACCAAAGCGTTGATTATATTTACACAACTGTTGACGGTGAATATTTTTCTAACACAAAGGAGCTAAATAGTGCATACACAAACGGCGACATAGCATTTGATGTCAACTTAATTACTGCTGATGTGGTCACATCTAGAAGTTTAAAGTTAAAGTCATTTTATAACACTACCGCTTTTGACACAAAATATTCATGGGACTTTGGCAATACTTGGCAGATTGAAGACGCTGTGACTATGCCATACCTTCAACATTTTTCATCATTTTCATTCTCGGTTGATAAAGATAGGTCATTTTCATCTATGGCACAAGCTCCAAGTGTTGACGCAATAACTGTTTTGCCTTCATCAACAACTTTCACATACGGTTCAAGCATCACAGTAGCTGGCTATATCAATACTCAATCTCAGATGAATTTGTTTTTTGAAATTGTTGGACTTAGAAAAGACAATAATACAATATACTCAAATTTAGATGTTTTGAATATTGTTCAAAGTGAAGACTCAGAAGTTGTTGAAGTTGATAACAACACAACAACTTATACGCTTGGTGCAAGCACTGTTACAAAGACATTGGGCACTGTAAACAACAATACAGGAACTTGGTATAATTTAAACAATTCAAATATCTCTTGGGGAATATACGAGCAGGGTGGAAGTTTAGTTAGCGTGTACCAAATCAACAACTGCACGGCTCAAAACTCTGGCGTTTATTCATTTGTTGTTGACGCCGTCGAATATGACATAGTTGTTCGCTCCGAAGACGCAGTTCAAGGACTAGTGAAGAGAGGAACGGTTCAAAATGTAGGGCAAGAGTATGTTGAAGATAAGATATCATATGGTGAAACACTTAGGTATGTTGCTTCTGCATCAAATGATTTTGGTTTTTCTGGCTGGGCAATTTCTCTTGATGACGGTGATGTCTTTAACACAAACTTAACGCTTTCAATTTTGTTTAATGAAAATTTGTTTAGTGAAGATGGAATATTTAGCGGACAAACTCTTGATAGTGAAAATCCACTTACAATTTATGCAACATTCACAAAAAATGTATGCGATATAACATTCTCATTCTCAGTAAACGGTGAAATTGTTGATGAAAATCTGACAACAATTCAAATTGTTGATTCAGACGGTAACACAACTACTTTGCAGGCAGATGACCAAGGAAAATTTACTTACAAAAAGCCAATGGAAAATTCAATCACAATAACCTTTATGATGCCTTCTGATTATGAATTTGAGTCATGGTCAAATACTGCGACAGGAGTTTTGTCAGGCGAGCAATATTTGATTTTGCAAAGAGGTGAAGAAGAAAGTTTGCAGATTGTTTTAAACTTCACAAATGAAGATAACTCAGGGGCAGGCATGGGATACATTTGGTGGATAATTGGTGGAAGTGTCGCAGGAATTTTACTTATTGGACTTATTGTATTTTTGATTGTTAAAAAGAGAAAAGACAATTCGTATAAAAATATGTATTATTAAAAATAAATTGTCATAAATACTGGAAAAATAAAATAAATAAATTTAATATAAAAACGAAAAAGTCAAATAAAAAAATTATTTGGCTTTTTTTGTATTTAATTTAAGGGGCAAATATGGGAAAATCAAAAGTGCCCTCTTTGAAAGATATTGAAAGTGCACTTTTGAAAAAGGCACTCGGCTACGACCACGACGAAGTTGTTGAAGAATATGTTGTTGACGAGGAAGGCGAAGTTAAACTTGCAAAAAAGAAAGTGACGACAAAGCATTTTTCGCCAGATATTCCAGCCGCAAAAATTCTTTTGGAAGAGTTCAATAAAAACACAAATATTTATGAAAATATGACAGAAGAACAACTTTTAAAAGAAAAAAATAAATTGATTAAATTATTAAAAAAAGAGGGAAAAAATGGAAGTTAAAAATTGTTTGATAAAAACAAAATGCGATATTTTGGGTTGTAAAAACTTGGCAGAATATTGCGTTTTAAATGACAAAAAAATTGCTTTAAATTTATGCAAAAATTGCACTGAAAAATTACACAATGCACTTTCAAAAGTGCTTGTTCCAAAGCCAGTTACGCCACCTTTTAAAAAACAAAAAAAAATTGAGGTAAAAAATGGATAATGAAATGCTTGTAAGTGAAGTATTAAATGACTTCAAAAGACGCCAAAACGAAAGAAAGCCATACGAAGCGAACTGGCAACTTTGTATGAATTTTTTGATGGGAAACCAATATTGTGAAGTTGGCTATGGCGGTGAAGTTGAAGAATTTGAAAAACAATTTTTTTGGCAAGAGCGTGAAGTTTATAACCACATTGCACCAACACTTGACATACGCCTTGCAAAACTTCAAAAAGTCAGACCAACCATGTCGGTAATGCCATCAAGCACAGACGACAGCGATATAAAAACTGCAAAACTTAGCAAGAAAATATTAAACTCAATTTATTCTCGCTACGACATTTCAAATGTAATCAATGAAGCAACAAAGTGGAGTGAAGTCACAGGTACAAGTTTTTATAAAGTCATTTGGGATGACAAAAAAGGCGAAAAAATTGCAACAGATAACGGTGAGTGCGTTAATCTTGGAGATGTTGACATAACAGTTTGCAGTCCTTTTGAAATTTATCCTGACAACACTTGCACTCAAAAAATTGAAGACTGTCAAAGTATAATTCATGCAAAAGCATACCATGTTGACGAAATAAAAAAGATGTATGGTATTGATGTTAAAGGTGAAGATGTCAATGTGTTTTCGCTTGATAACACATCGCTTGGAGTTGGTGGACTTGGCTACAACAGTTTATCAAGCAAAGTGGTCAGTGGGGTAAAATCAAATCATGCACTCGTCATTGAAAAGTACATAAAGCCAACTGTTGACTATCCAAATGGAAGGCTCATCATAATTGCGGGAGAAACGCTTGTTTATGACGTTGAGCTTCCTTTTATCAATAGAGCAAATGGAGAAAGAGGTTTTCCTTTCATCAAGCAAGAGTCCATTGAACAGACAGGTTGCTTTTGGGGTACGGGAATTGTCGATAGGTTAATTCCTGTACAAAGGGCATACAACGCAGTTAAAAACCGCAAACACGAATTTTTGAACAGAATTTCAATGGGTGTTTTGGCAGTTGAAGACGGTTCTGTCGACATAGACAATCTTGAAGAAGAAGGACTTTCACCGGGGAAAATATTAGTTTACAGGCAGGGCTCAACTGCACCAAGATTTATGACGGCAAACACTGTTCCAACAGATTTTGAAAGAGAAGAAGAAGCACTGCTTAGCGAATTTATGGTAATTTCAGGCGTGTCAGATATTCTCAACAACTCATCTGCATACACGAGTTTAAGTGGTGTTGCTCTTCAACTTTTGATTGAGCAAGACGAGTCAAGACTTTC
The DNA here is from genome assembly GCA_944384385.1 of uncultured Clostridia bacterium. Taxonomy (GTDB): domain Bacteria; phylum Bacillota; class Clostridia; order Christensenellales; family UBA1242; genus UBA5893. The sequence continues at coordinate 5,272 of CALWTG010000057.1, forward strand.
GCCAACAATAGACAGAATAAAAGCGTGTATACGCGAACTTGGTGGGCAAATACTTAGACTATACAAGCAGTTTGCAACGCTTCCAAGATTATTCAAAGTAATGGGCGACAACGGAGAGATTGAAGTTGTTAGTTTCATGGCAAGCGACATTTCTAGTGAAGATGTCGTTTTTGAAACGGACACTGAAATAACTGAGAGTTTGGCGCAAAGGCGTAGTATGGTGTTTGACCTTTTGGAAGCAGGACTTTTGTCTGATGAAAACGGCAAACTTTCAAACCGTATGAGATTGAAGGCTCTTGACCTTCTTGGTTTTGGCATTTGGGAAAATGCACAAGACATAAACGAACTTCACACCAAAAAGGCATCTTCTGAAAATCTTGACCTTGCAAAAGGCAAAGAAGTCAAGGTTTGTGAAATAGATAACCATGATTTGCATGTGAGCGAACATATAACTTTTATGCTCTCAAATGAGTACAAAAATTTAGTTGAAAAAAATCCAAAGATAGAACAGGTATTTTTGAAACACATAAGAGAACACAAAAAGATGAAAAGTATAGAAAATAGTTTAAGTGAGGAAGTATGATAGAAAACGAAGAATTTGAGGAACAACCTGTAGCTGAAAGTGATGAACAAAAAGAAGTTGTGGCGTCACAGTCAAGCGAGGGCTCCTCATTAGGAAAATTTAAAGACCAAGAGAGTTTACTTGAAGCCTATAACAATTTGCAGGCTGAGTTTACTCGAAAGTGTCAAAAGTTGTCACAGCTTGAAAAAGATATGTCAGCGCCCAAAGAGCCAGTTTACATGGAAGAAAATTGGCAACAAAAGGTGAGTGACTTTTTGTCTAGTCATGCTGAGGCAAAGCAATTTGCAAGTGAGATATCACAAAAGATTATTGAAAATCCGTCACTTTATAGCGGTGAAAACGCACTAAATCTTGCGTGGGCAGATATTATTTCAAAAAAGTATGTTTCGCCACAAGATATGATGAGTGACGACAAATTTGTCAATGACTATGTTTTGTCAAACGAGCAAATCAAGAAAAAAGTTTTGGAAGGCTATTTAAACGACCTTCGCAAAAACAAACTGCCACCAATTCAGACTTCACATTCGGGGAAAGTTACATTCCAAACGCCCAAAGTGGCGAACACTTTAAATGAAGCAAAGAAACTGGTGGAGGATATGTTAAAAGCAAATTAAAAAGGAGATAAAAATGGTAACACTTCAAAGCGCAGAAAATGCGTTAAAAACAGTTTATCTTGGAGTGGTTGCAAATCAACTTAACATAAATGCAAACCCACTTCTTGGTAAGATTAAACAATCAACAAAAGATGTTTGGGGCAAAGAGGTAAGAAAACTCGCTCCATTTGGCATCAATGGTGGTATCGGTGCTGGTGCAGAAACCGATGAACTTCCAAAAGCAGCAGGAAACAACTATGTACAGTTTGTTTCTGACCTTAAAAACCTTTACGGCAAAATTGAACTTTCAGACAAGGCAATTCGTGCATCACAAAACAGCGTTGGTGCATTTGTTAACCTTTTAAACGATGAAATGGAAGGCTTAATCAAAGCTTCAAGTTTCAACTTTGGCCGTATGCTTTACGGTGACGGCACTGGACTTTTGGCAACAATTGTCAGCGTCGATTCATCAGACAAAACAATAATCACACTTGATAGTGTTAGAAATTTAATTGAAGGTATGGTTATTGATGTATTTAACAGTGAAACAAAAGTGACAAGCGGACTTAGAATTAAGTATGTTGATAGAGTAAACAAAAAAATTCATGTCACATCATACACCGAGACATTGGCAAAAGATTACACACTTTTTGTTCAAAACAGCAAAGGTTATGAAATTTCTGGACTTGGCAAAATATTCTCATCAAGTGACACACTTTATGGCGTTTCAAGAGCAGAATATCCTTGGCTTGTACCTTACACAAAAACTCAGGCAGGAGAGATTAGCGACGGCTTGATTCAAACTGCAATTGACTATCTTGAAGAAGTGACAGGTTCAAACATCAACTACATTTCTTGTTCAAGTAAAGTAAGAAGAATGTATCAAGAATATCTTGGCGCATTCAGAAGAAATGTCGACATAATGGAACTTCAAGGCGGATACAAGGCAATAACTTACAACGGTATTCCTCTTGTTGCAGACAGATTTGTTGAAGATGATGCTATGTATCTATTGAACACAGACGACTTTACTTTGCATCAACTTTGCGATTGGAAATGGCTTGAAGGCGAAGATGGAAAAATCTTGAAACAAAACGCAGGATATCCAACTTACAGTGCAACACTTGTCAAATATGCAGAACTTGTTTGTGACAGACCAAACGGTCAAGCGAAAATCACTGGAATAACATCAGTTACCGCAGGTGCCTAAAACGCTTAACTAAATAAACCAAAATTGTTAATTCAAGCAGGACATAAAATAATTGTCCTGCTTGTCTTATTAACAATAAAAGAGGAGAAATATGCTTATTGAAATAAAAAACGACCCTTATTTTATCAGTCAAAGGTTAAAGGATATTGACCAAAGTTATTATCTTGTGTTCAATGTCATTAAAGGCAAGTATGAAGTACACTCGTCAAGGCAGGCAGGTTGCAGTTATTGTTTAACAAGTCCA
>CALWTG010000058.1 GCA_944384385.1 uncultured Clostridia bacterium
AGTTTTTCGGCAGTCTAAAAAAGACACAAGGGGGATATAAACTCTCCCTTGTGTCTTTTTGTCAAGGAATTTGGATTAGTTAAAAAGATCTTTATATGCTTTTCCAAATTTAAGCACTGGTGCTTTGCTTGCAGCGATTTTAACTTTCTCTTTTGTTTGAGGGTTGATTCCTTCTCTTGCCGCTTTTGAGCGAACTTCAAAGGTACCGAATCCAACAAGTTGAATTTTCTCGCCGGCTTTCAAAGCATCGGTTACAGCTTTAACAAATGCGTCATATGCAACATTTGCCTCTTTGAGTGTAACACCGGCATTGTCTGCCATTGCTCTGATAAAATCTCCTTTGTTCATCTTTGTCCCCTTTAAATAAATTCTTAAAGCACGCTTTAAGTATTTTCATTATACCCTACTTTGCAATATTTTCAAACTAATTTGACAAAAAAAATCGCTAAAACCCGTATAAATAAACACATTCAGCACTATTTGGCTATGTAAAGCACGCCAAGGGTGTTTGGTCCGCAGTGCGTGCTAATGGTCGCACAGGCACTACTTTCAAGAATTTCTTCAAAGCCAAGTTCTTTTAGCCTTTGCAAAATAATAGTTCTTGCTGGTTCAACCGGCGATGAATATGTCACAAAAACACGGCGTTTATTAGGCTCGACCTCCTTGATTATATCCTCAAAATATTTAACGAGTGCATCAGAAATATTTCCACGATATTTCTTTGTCATCTGCATTTTGCCATCAACAAGGCTTATGCGTGGCTTGATTTTTAAAAGGTTTGCTCCCAAAAGTGCAATTGACGAACACCTTCCACCCTTGTACAAGAATTTTAGTGTGTCCACCAAAAATGATGCTTGAACTTTGTCAGCTTCGGCTCTAAGTTCACTAACAATAGTATCAATGTCTTTGCCCTCTTTTATTTTGTCAACACAGCTAAGCACCAAAAGTCCACTGCCCGATGACAAACTTTTCGTGTCAATCACGTAGACATTGTCAACATCATGACTTGCCGTGAGCGCATTTGTGCCCGTTGAAGATATTCCAAATGACAACGAAAAATGAATGACTGCGTCATAACTTTCCCTTAGCTTTTTAAAAAACTCAGAGTACTCATAGATATTGACCGCACTTGTTCTCGCAAGTTCCCCACTTTTCTCAGCATAGTCAAATACATCCTGTGGTGTAACATCTATTCCGTCTTTTCGCTCATCACTGCCAAGCAAAATTGTTATTGGCATAAGGTGAATGTCATATTTTTCAATTAAATCTTTTGGTATGTCGCAAGTTGAATCACAAGAAATGGCTATTTTCATACTTTTTCTCCTAGGTGTAGTATCACATATATTTATAATGTTGTCAAATAGTTGCAACATTTTTCAATGCTTGGTATAATTTCAAATATGAAAAACCAAAACTTACATAGTGGACACAGAACAAGATTGCGTGCACTAATAGATAAAGTTGGACTTGCAAATTTGAGCGATGTGCAAATAGTTGAGCAAATATTAACAATGTCCAACGCAAGAAAAGACACAAATGAACTTGCACATGCTCTTCTCACAAAATTTGGTTCTATATCCAAAATCTTGGACGCTGACTACATGGCGCTTTTGCAAGTTGACGGCATTGGTGAAGTCACTGCAAAAATGATAACATATCTTCCTCAAATTTTCGATATCTACATCAAAGACAAAAACAAACGCTCATATTCATGCAAAACCATAGGTGACATATACAAATATTTTTCAAACATATTCAAAAACTTTAATCATGAAGTATTTGTTGTTTCGTATGTTAGCAAAAACTCAGTTTTTCAAAATTATGAAGTCTTGGCACATGGCGACACAACACAAGTTAAGCTCAGTAAAGTTGAAATGACAAAAGCGGTTGTTTACAATAAAGCAGTATCAATTGTCACTGCACACAACGACCCTTATGGCAGTGCAATCCCAAGTTCTGCCGACTATGATTGTTTTACAAGCTTATGTACATTTTTTTCTTCACTTGGCATCACTTATATTGACAATGTCATAATCGGTGAAGACGGAATGTTCTCTTTTAAACAAAAACGACTTATTGAAAAAGAACTTTTTGAATAGTGTTAACTAATATATCGGCGTATCTAAAAAAACAGACTGCCGAAAAGTTGGAATTTTTCGACAGTCCGATAAATAGTTTTAATTACTAAATGTTTATTTCCTTTATATCAACTTTCTCTTCGCTGTTTTCAGTTTCAGACAAAGCTTCGTGCTTTGTTTTTTTGTTATATTTCGGTTTTTTTTCAAGTTTTTGTTGCTTTGTTTTTTGAATTTTTTGGTCTATCTTCTTAATCACCTTTGGAATAAGTATGTGAAGTGGAATAGAAAACGCCATAAATGCAACAAGTAGTAATGCGACTTTTAAATTTATTGTAGTCATGCCAAAGAAGTCGCCCATTGCAACAATTGCCACAATTAAGCAAACGAGTGACAGTGTGCAACAAAATATTCTAATTTTGCTAAATGGCACACACAAAAATACTAAGTTAATGTATCCAGTGAAAATCAAAACAAGTGTTGAAAGTGTGGCAAATTCTTCTGCATTGACAATTCCAAAACGTGACAATATCATTGTCGCAAGGACATTTATGAAAATCAAAAGTCCACTAGGAATACTTCGCTTCAAAACGACGGGGATAAACTCGCCCTTTATTAAACTTGTGTTTGGTTGAAGTGCCAAAATAACCGAAGGAAGACCAATTACAAAAAGTTCAAGTAAAAACATTTGTGCTGGTTGGAAAGGATATCCCGTCACTGTCACAATAGTGAAAAGTGACAAAAGTATTGTAAACAGCGTCTTCATCAAAAACAGTGTGCTTGACTGTTGAACATTGTTTATCACCTGTCTTCCCTCTTTGACGACGGCTGGCAAACTTGAAAATTTTGAATCACGAAGGACAAGGTTGGACAAACTTCTTGCAACTTCACTTCCGTCCGCCATTGCGATTGAACAATCTGCTTCTTTGAGTGCAAGAGTGTCATTGACTCCATCACCTGTCATGGCAACGACATGTCCTTGTTTTTTTAGCGTCTTTATCAGTGTGTGCTTTTGCTCAGGGCTAACCCTTCCAAAAACTGTGAACGAAGATGCAATTTTTTCAACTTCTTGCAAACTCATTCCTTCAAGCGAGATGTTGTTCTCGGCATTTTCAACTCCGACACGCTTTGCTATGTTTGAAACAGTGATTGGATTGTCACCTGAGATAATTTTTATTTCAACACCATTTTGTTTGAACCACGCAATCGTCTCTTTTGCATCTTCCCGAATTGTGTCTTCAATGACAATAAGTGCAAGTGGAGTAGTTGCTCGTGGCAATTTTTCGTTTTCGTCCAAAAAGTAATTTTCTTTATATGCAAGCATCAAAACACGCATACCTTGGTTTGAAAAATTAAATATTTGGTTTTTGATTTTCTTTGTTAATGTGCATTTGACAAACTCAGGAGCGCCCAAAACAAAAGTTCCAATATTTTCAAAGCTTGTGGCGGTGCACTTTCGTTGAGAAGAAAATTCCATGTTGTATACACACTTTAATTTGTTTTTCTTGCCTAGATACTGAATAAGTGCATTTGAAGTTGCATTACTAGTTTTTTGTGCATAAAGTATGTTTGAAATTATGTCTTCGTTTTTAAGTTTTTCAAGGCTTTTGAGTTCAATGATCTCACTAACCTGCATTGTGCCGTCTGTGATTGTTCCTGTTTTGTCAAGACATAGCACATTGCTTCTTGCAAGCATCTCGATTGAATATGGGTCTTTTACCATTGCTTTTTTCTTGCTAAGTTTAACAACGCCGACCGACAATGCAATTGTTACAAGCAAAAACATACCAGCTGGAATCATTCCAATGAGCGCCCCACCAGTTTTGGTGACGGCATATGTTAGGCTGTGATTATACGAAAAATAATTGCTAATAAACATCAGCCCGCCGATTGGTATAATTCCAAAGCCGATGTATTTTATCATTGTTTTTAGGTCTTTGTTTAAGTTGCTGTTTGGATTTTTGAACTTCTTTGCTTCGTGTGCGATGGATTGAATGTAACTTTGATTGCCAATTTTGTTGACTTTTGCAATACAACTACCGCTGATTATAAAACTTCCAGAAAGTATTGAATCTCCCTCATTCTTTTTGACAGCATCACTTTCACCTGTAAGTAAACTCTCGTTTACTTCAATCTTTCCACTTAAAATTATGCAGTCCGCAGGTATTGAATTTCCTATTGCAAGTTTAATCACATCGTCCAAAACAAGTTTGTCGGCAGCAATTTCAATATCAGTGCCATCTCTAACGACTGTGACTTTTGGCATTGTGAGAAGTGAAAGTTTGTCAACTGCACTTTTTGCCTTGCACTCTTGAATTATTGAGATGAGAGTGTTTAAAAATATAACAACAATAAACAAAAGGTCGTTATAACTTTCGACTGCAACAAGCGCTGCAAAAATAAGTATCCATATCAAATTGAAGAAGGTAAAAATATTATCAAAAAAAATGCGAAAGTAAGACTTCCCTGTCTTTTGTTTCACCTTGTTATAAAGCTTATGTTCTTGTCTTTCTTTGATTTGTCCGCTAGATAGCCCACTTTCTACTAGTGGCGTATATCTAACAATATCAAAATCTTTCTTAAATTTCATCAGTATAATAAAATATTACAATATGAGAGCGCCATATGTCAACAAAAAGAGAAAATCTGAAAAATATGTCGGTATATCTTTCAAGTTGACAATATCTATATAAAATGTTAGGCTTATTAACATAAAAGGAGTGAAAATGTATACAGATGAATTTTTAGAAGAGCAAAAACAATATTGGCTCAAAAAATATGCTGAGGCAAAAGAGTATATGCAGTCAAAAGCAGTGCCGGATAATGCAAAGGTATTGATTGAAATTGCTGCTCAGCACCCACTTAAAGATGGCGACAAACCAGGCACGGAATTTCAAGCAAGATTGGATAAAGGAATAGAAATATTCAACAAAGAACTTGAAAAAGGAAATTATGTAGAAATCTATGTTCCCGGCAGTAGACATATGTTTAATAATGTTGCGGACAAAATTTCTCTTGCAAGTGCCGGAAAAAATTACTTAATTTCACATGGTATTGATGAAAAGTTTGTTCACGCAGACGATTTGAATGAAAAATACAAAGGCAAAGAAGGCGTCTACAATTCGGCAGATGAATGTTTTGTGGCAAGCTCATATTTTAAAGACAAAAACTTTAATAAGCTCATAAGTGTATTGTCCCCTGTCCAAATAATGAGAAAATCATTACTATATATAGAATTTGGTGTAATACCACTAAATTATTCAGTACCACTAGACGATACTTATCATAACTATGTCATAGAGGCGACATTCCAAATACCATATGTGTTATATGAAGACCATAATTGGCAAGGAAAAGATAGTAAACTGGGAATAAAAACTAGACAAGAGCGAATACCAAAAGACAATTAAATTCTTAGACTTTTTCTACACTGTATAATAACTATATAATCACAATACTGTTTTAAGTATTATGTCAAACAAAAAAACACGCAAAACTCGTATATTTCTGCGTGTTTTTTATTTTAAACCCTACACATTTTTTGTCCAAGCGTAACTACAGTATGTTGATTTTAAATATGTCGCCATTGTGTCTAAATTACTTAAGTCAGCAGTCGTTATTTGAGTACTGTTAGAATTTGAAATGGTCCATGGTGTTCTTTTGTCTTCAAAGTTAACTGATGTTAAACTTGTGCAGTTATCAAAAACATAATTGCCCATCACTTTTACATTCTTGCCAATTGTCACAGTTTCCAAATTTGTGCAATCACGAAAAACAAAACTTCCTATGGTCTGTACACCATCAGAGATTGTTATTGAAACTAAATTGGTGCATGAACGGAAAGCATGATCACCTATATTTTGTACACTTATAGGAATGATTATTTCAGACAAGTTATTGCACCCCTCAAAAGCAGAGATCCCAATAGTTTGCACCCCGTCAGGTATTGTGTAGGATTTTTGAGTCTTTCCGATAGGATACTGTATAAGAGTTGTTTCGTTTTTGTCAAATAATACACCATTTTCATCATTATATAAATATTTGCTATTTGAATCTACAAATATATCTGTTATGCCTTCGCAAGCTGAAAAAGCTCCACTAACTACTGTTATAACATCATATTCATTCCCCTCAATTGCTTGAAAAGCTCGAATATTGCTAAATGTTATTGTTTTTGGCAGCTCTAAATTTTTTCCACTTGCATAGTCTATCCAATCCTGTGCTGTCTCTCTCAAAGTAGACATTGCATCTTCAACATTATCAGCAGTTACAACAACTTCTTCACCTTCTTCACCATTTCCCACTTTGTATGTTACTGAAGATGCCCCACCTCCCATAATCAATTGAAGTGGAGACAAAAGTTCGTCAGCACTTGATGGAATAGCAAAACCATTTTCTTTATCAAAAAAAACTTCATCTATTGTATAACTGCCACCATTTTCAACATATAATGGAGCAATTTCAATCTTTTGCCCCATACACATCATAAAATCGCCCCTTATAAAATCGTCCCTTGGCATTAAAGATTCTATTTTATTTCCGCCTTCAACAAAAGTTATTGTGCTTGGCAACATAAGTGAAATCGCTTTGCTCATGTCTGATGTCAAAGACATTATATCTTCAATCCCCCAATTCTCTTTAAGACTAATTATTTCGGGCTCAATAATGACATTTGACACTGAGGCTGGAATTTTAACTTCGGTTGCTGAGCCAGTATAAAGTTGCAAAGTCGCAGTTTTGTTTATGTCATCAAATGTAAACATCATATCACTTATCACTTGATATTCAAGGTTTCCTCTTTGGACATTTACTGTGTAACTAAAATCACCCATAGCGTCAGATATGCTTTGTGTTGCGTCTTCAAGGGCGAGTCCCAAAACTATCCTATTTGTTGAATATGGCTCGCCATTTGATGCCTCTATTTCTACATTATCAGTTTGTGCAAAACGAGTGTTTGCCGTTGTGCTTTCTGTGTTGTTTGTCACTGTTGCATTTATTGTTTCACTACCGTAGTTTGTTATGTCAAGTACTATGTAAAAAGCATAGGCGTTACTGTCTTCTGCCCCCGGTGTGCCATAGGTGAAGTTTAGCCCGTCATAACTTTCAGCAGTCCAATCTTTCCCCGGGTGTTCAACTTCCCCTGTTTCTGGGTTATCTGGGTTATATGATGAAACGCTATTTTGAAACTGTTCAAGTTTTTTAAAGCCTAGTGAAGTTATATCTTCTGCACTTTGAATTTTGCTTGCATTTGTGCTATTGTCACCACTTCCTATTGGTGCAGTTGACATTGACCTATACACACTTAAATCTATTCTAACAAATACATCTGTCACTTCATAGCTAACGCTACCACTGACAGAATAGTTTACACTCATTGCACTGTAAACGCCAAAGCATAGCATTGCAATGCTAAAGCACAGTGATGCTAAACTAAAAAACAGTTTGAATTTTCTATTCATATCCTCTCCTTTCCTAGACTGCCGAAAAGCGTCTCAATACTTTGTTTATTCTACGCCACGCTTGACAGTCATTTAGATAGACTAAACTCCTGCCTGGTCTGTCATGACGAGCCTCGTCTTGCTCGCTTTTATGCAGTCTGTGTATAAATAGCTAAAATTCTTAATTGCTTAACAAATGTTTGTATAAGTTTAGTATATACGAATATTTTTCGTAAATCAAACTTTTTAATAACTTTTCGCTAAATTTTATAAGCCTACACCTATTTTGCCTCCTCCTCCCCTTAATATTGTAAATATATTTTTTAATTTTTTTTTTTAGAAATATTTATATTT
>CALWTG010000059.1 GCA_944384385.1 uncultured Clostridia bacterium
GCACCAGTGCTTAAATTTGGAAAAGCATATAAAGATCTTTTTAACTAATCCAAATTCCTTGACAAAAAGACACAAGCGCTAGTTCATATCTCCCTTGTGTCTTTTTTAGACTGCCGAAAAACTGCGTGATACTGCGTTTACTGCCAAGCCGTGCCACACGGTCGTTTAGGTAACTAAACTCTTAAAAAAATTTGTCATACCAATATAGGATATCAATATTAACAATAGTAAAAAATAGACATATATTGATGTTTTAATAACATATAAAACAAGTACCGACAAAATGTAAAGCGAAGCGTACATTTTCGTTTGGTCGGTATAAGGGGCAAAAACAAACATTAAGCACAACATTTTGCAAAGTATTTGCAAAAGTGTGCCGATTAGTGCAGTTTTTGCCCCAAGACTTGTCTTGCTTGTTTTTAGGCAGTCTAAATTTTCTAACGGTTGCCGAAAAACTTCGCAATACTGCGTTAGTCTTTTTGGCCTTTGAGTTCTTGAAGTTTAAGCTTTGCTTCTTTTTTGTCTTTCTTGGCTTGCTTTGGGTCAATTTTTTTGGTTATTCTTTTTGCGTGTTCATAGGTGTTGTCATGAATTTCAACAAACTCTTTGCAATATTTTTTAATCGCGTTATTGAAACTTATAAACTCACTTTGATATTGACTAGGTCCGTCCATTTTGACAGTCATACCTTGTGAACGAGCTTTGCGTTTTGTTTCATAATTTTCATAGCGTGTATCTTCGTGGCACATGAATGCATGAAAGCCTGTTCCGCTGATGACTTTGTAAACATTTGCATTTGTAAAGACGCCTATTTTTGGCACAGCACTTTTGATGACATTTTCAACATCAATAGAAAAAGGTGTTGAGAAAAGTCCCTTTATGCCGTCGACGAGATAAAAGGCGTGGTCTTTAATTGTGTCCTTTACACCAACTTTGTGAGAAAAAATTTTTTGGGTGGTGACTTTACTTAAACTTGTTGAAGGTGCGACTTTGAAAAAAACCCTATCATCTTCTTGAACTCTTGACAAGATGACTCCCGCTTTGTTTAATAGGTCATTAGGTGTGTCATAAAAAATTTCACTTGACCTAACTGTCCCTGCAAATGCGAATCTATAAAACTTCAACACATTTTGGAGTGCAAAAACTTTTTCAAAAGGCTTATCTGTGAGTGCTTCATATTTCACAACATCATCATTTTTAAGTTCAATAAACTTACCCATAGCGACCTCAATTTATTATTATTGTAAGTAATTTTAATAAAAAAATCAAGCAAATAAAATAATGTTGTTTTTTTGTTGAAAAAAATAATATTTTTTGCTTTAATTATTATATACAAATGAAAATAAATTACAGACCAATATTTTATTTCGCAGTTATGTTTGTCTTAGGGCTTTTAATGGCAAAATATTTTGTCAATATTTCTATTTTGCACATTATTTTTATCGCAATTATTTTTTTATTTTTATTTTTTATTTGCATTAAATTTAAATATTTTAAACGCCTGACAATTATGTGCCTTGCATTTTTGATTGGTGTTTTTTATTTTCTTGGTGGTGCGAATATTTTTATGCAAGAAGATATTGAGAGTTTTGTGACGGTAACGGGCAGAATAAAAAGCGCCACATATTACCAAAATTATGACTCATATGTTTTAGACGACATAACAATTTCTGGCAAAAACAAAAATTTTTGTATTAGTGTTATGGTGTATGGAGAAAGTGATATTGATGTTGGAAGTGTGATAACTTTTTCTTCCGACTTAAAGGCTGTTGACCTATTTGATAAAGATGACGCGTATTCAACATATTACTATAAACTCAATGCACCATATAGATGTTACATAAATTTTACTGACATTACAAAAGTTGAAAGTGGCTATCTTAAAGCTAATGAATATGTTGTTCAAAGTTTTTATGATTATCTTTTGTCTGTGTGTGATTCCGACATGGCGGGCTTTGTGACCTGTGTCATCTTTGGTGACAAAACAAATGTTGCTCCCGATATTGACAGTGCATATCTTGAAAGTGGAATGTCACATCTTTTGGCTGTGAGTGGTATGCACATAGTCATTTTGGTTGCAATAATTTCATATTTTTTAAACAAGTTAAAGACAAAGAAGTGGGTGAACTTTTTGATTATTTTCTTTCCACTGTTGTTTTTCGTTTATTTATGCGACTTTGCGCCAAGTGTTGTCAGAGCATTTATTATGAGTCTTGTGTTCTCATTTGGTTCAGTTGTTGGCAAAAAATATGATAGATTAAATAGTCTTGCGATTTGTGCACTCATCATACTGTGCGCTAAACCTATGTATGTTTTCGACTACGGGTTCTTACTCAGCTTTTTGTGTATATTTTGCATATTCACACTCAGCAAACCTTGCACAAAGATGTTCAAAAAGATTGGTGCAAAAAGTTTTTCGCCAGCACTTGGACTTACATTTTCAGTTCAACTTGGACTTTTGCCTGTGCTGATGACTATTTCTTCAAGTTTCAATATTTTGTCGCTAATAATAAATCTTCTTTGCGTACCAATCTTTGAATTTGCGTTTGTGCTAACGCTTGTTGTCGTGCCACTATGTATGCTTATGCCGTTATTGTCTTTTATGTTTACCTTTGTCCAATTTATTTACTTTTGTGTATCGCAACTTGCGGTAGGGGTAAGTTCGCTTTCTTGGGCGTACATACCACTTATAAACTTTGGTGATATTTTCGCCATTTCGTCATACACTGCAATATTTTGTGCGTCGGGATATGTCAAGTCAAACATAAAGACAAAAACTGTTGCCGTCAGCCTAGTTGCTCTTTTTGGAGTCGTTATGGGTGGCGCCATGCTGTTAATTTGATTGTAAAAAAACTTTGTGCGTGTTATTATATAGTAAATGTTATATTCACAGTTTGTTAAACAAGATATTTTGAAAAACAATTACATCTTAAAAGGCGATGGATATCTAGCAAAAAGATGTATTGATTTTTTCTGCGAAAAACTTGGCGTTAAACAATTTGATATATCCATATTTGACGATGAAAATTTTGATTCAAACGCCGTTGTCTCTGCTTGCGAACAACTTTCATTTTTTGCTCAAAAAAGACTTGTTATCGTCAAAGACTTACAAAAAATTTCAGAAAAAGATAAAAAGACATTGTCAAACTATATAAAAAATTCAAACCCACTTTGCACTTTGCTTTTGGTTGATACAACTTCAAGTGGAATTTTTGATTTCACATTTTGCGACACTGTTGAATTAAAACTTTCAGATAGCGAAATGGCAAATTTTGTTTCAAACAAGGCAAATAGCCTTGGCGTTAAGTTCGATAGTGATGCAATTTCAACACTGATTTTGTACTCCAACCGAGATATGACAAAGCTTGATGTTGAAATTCAAAAACTTTGTGACTATAAAGGTGACAAAAATATCGTGACAAAAGATGATGTGACTAACCTTGTCCATGCTGATGAAGAGATAGGGGTGTTTGACTTAACAAATGCGCTTGGCGAAAAAAATGTTTCAAAGTGCCTTCATATACTTTCACGAATAATGGGCTCAGTTGACCAAAACAGTAAAATATTTCAGCTTCTTTCAAGTCAGATGAGAAGAATGTTCTTTATTGCTTGCTCAAAAAAAAGTGACAGCGAACTTGCAAACATTTTCAAAATAAAGGAGTTTGCAGTCAAAAGGCTGCGTGCTCAAACCAAAAACTTTTCTATCAAAAAGTTAAAGGATATTGTGTATGAACTTGAAGATGTTGAGTATATGTTAAAAAATGCGATGTTTAGTCAAGAAAATGCACTTTATTATTTGGTTACTTTTATAACAAATTAAAATATGTTTTATTCAATTTATTTTTCAAAACTTGGCAAAATCTATATGCTCAGTGACGGCGAAAGTCTTATCGCTACTTTTTTTGAAAATCAAAAAAACGCAAAAAGTTTGAAAAATTGTCAAAAAAATGATGAATTACCTTTATTTAATCAAACAAAACAATGGTATGACGACTATTTTAACAAAAAAAATCCCCCAGTTTTCCTTCCGCTTGTCTTAGACAAAAGTGCTTTTCGTCAAAATGTTTATGATATTTTGAAAAATGTACCATTTGGCAAAACAATATCATATGGTGAAATAGCAAAAAAATTTGGGAGAAAAATGTCGGCGCAGGCAGTAGGCATGGCGCTTGCAAAGAACAATTATATAATCATCATCCCTTGTCATAGGGTGATTGCAAAGTCGGGGGAGCTTAAGGGCTATGCTGGTGGGATAGATAAAAAGAAGTGGCTCATTGAGTTTGAAAGCAATTAAATTGTTCACCTTGCTTAAAACTAGGAATTGTGATATAATAATAAAAAGGAGAGTCACTATGGAACTTAAAGCAATATTAAAAAAAGAAAGGCAAAGACTAAGACGCTGTGAAAATTTGCTTAAAAATGCCAAAGTTATGTATTGGAAAAAAGGTGCAGACATAAGGTCTATTGACCTTTATGATGAGAAAAATAGTGACATAATTGCAAGAATTGAGGTAAGGCACAAAATTAGGCAGGTCAACAAGACAATAAATCATGTTTTGGTTGAGCGTTTAAAAAGCCAAAATATTGAAGTTGAGCCATACATGAGAAACTATTGGAATGACATAGTTGAAACTTTTGCAACGCTTCACAACAAATACAAAACCGAAACATCATTTCAAAAAGCGTTTTTGTATGACAAACAGTCACATCTATATCGAAGATTTCAAGATTGCATATCTCTTGACAGTATGAAAAATTATTTGTCTTATTTAAACATTTATTTGCAAAATCTTGAAAAAATGGGACATAAGCAAGCAATTTTAAAGACAAAGGAACTATTTGAAAAATATCCTAATGTTCGTGTAAAGTATGTTGAGCCAGCACTTCCTTTGAACTGGGCAAACATATACGAACAAATTCAGTTTTTGAAAAGTAAAGATATCGAAGATAACCAGCTATAAAGATTTTTTAAATGCACCAGAAAGATATTTAAAATATTTAATAAAAAAGTAGGAGTGCTAACTCCTACTTAATTTTTTTGCAATAATCTTAATTTTTATAAAATGTTTGTCGTGCGAGAATATTTTAATATTGACATTTATCCAAAATATAATCTTTGACTTCTTCAACTTTGAGTGTTATTTGATTCATTGTGTCACGGTCACGAATTGTCACTGTTCCGTTTGCAAGTGTTTCATCATCAACTGTGATCGCAAATGGTGTACCAATTTCGTCTTCACGGCGGTAGCGTTTGCCGATGCTTCCGCTTTCATCATAATCACACATAAAGTATTTTGAAAGCATTTTGTGAATTTCATGCGCTTTTTCTGAATGAGTTTTTTTCATAAGTGGCAAGACGCAAGCTTTGTATGGTGCAAGCACAGGTGAGAGAGCGAGTACAACACGGGTTTCGCCATCATCTAACTTTTCTTCACGGTAGGCGTTGCAAAGTACTGCGAGCATAAGTCTGTCACAACCGATTGAATATTCAACAACATAAGGAATATATTTTTCATTTGTCACTGGGTCCAAATATTGCATACTCTTTCCTGAATATTCTTGGTGACGGCTAAGGTCGTAGTTTGTACGATTGTGCACGCCGTTTAGTTCACTGTATCCAAATGGGAATAAATATTGAATATCACAAGCATTTTTTGCATAGTGTGCAAGTTTGTCATGGTCTTTGAATCTAAGTTTGTTTGCGTCAATACCTATTGAAACAAGATAGTCCCATGCCTTTTGCTTGTATTCGTTATAAAATTTATCATCATCACATTCTTTGCAAAATAGTTGATGCTCCATTTGTTCAAATTCGATTGTTCTGAATATGAAGTTGCCTGGAGTGATTTCGTTTCTGAAAGCTTTGCCTATTTGTGCAATTCCAAAAGGAACTTTTGCACGCATTGAGCGTTGCACATTGAGAAAGTTTACAAACTCGCCTTGTGCAGTTTCTGGACGAAGATAGATTTTGTCTGTGTCATCTTCTGTGACGCCACGTCTTGTTTCAAACATAAGTTTGAACTGTCTTATTGGCGTGAAATTGTGTTTACCACAATTAGGGCAGGCGATTTTGTGCTCTTCAATGAACGCTTCCATTTCTTCATTTGTCATTTTGTCAGGAATGACGCCTTCAATGTGGTGATGAGCACAATAGTTTTCAATAAGGTTATCTGCTCTGTGTCTTGTTTTACATTCACGGCAATCCATTTTTGGGTCAGAAAACGATGTTGTGTGTCCGCTTGCTTCCCAAACTCGTGGGTTCATAAGAATTGCAGCGTCAACGCCGAAAGAGTTGTCACTCTCTTGAACAAAGCGTTTCCACCAAGTTTTTTTTATGTTGTTTTTTATCTCAACGCCAACAGGACCATAGTCCCAAGTGTTGCCCATGCCTCCGTATATTTCACTTCCTTGAAATATTATTCCTCTGTTTTTGCAAAGGGCAACAAGTTTGTCCATGGTAAGTAAAGTTATATCTTCCATAATTTCTCCTAAAAATTTATTATTTTTCTTGTTCGTTTTCACCGCTAACATCACTGTTGTCAAAAAGTGCTTCTTTTTCAATGACGGGATGTTTTTCAAGTTCTTCACGGCAAAGTGGAAAAAGTTTTTCTTTCATATCCGCCAAAAGTCCTTCATAATGAAAAGCGGCGACTTGGTCATGTCCGCCACCACCCATGGCGACAGCAATCTCGCTGACCGTAACATCTCCTTTTGAGCGTAAGCTTACTTGATATGAATTATCTTCTTGCTTTATTGCAAGTATTGCGATGTCAACGCCTTTAATCTCTGTGCCGTGGTTGACGATTCCATAGGTATCTTCAACAGTTGCATCGCACTCTGAGATGTCTTGCTTTGTGAGCTTCATAAATGCAATTCTGTCACCAGCATAAAAGGTTAAGGAGTCAAGCGCCTGCTTTAAAAGATATGCCTTGCTTTTGGTGTTGTTTTTGAAAAAATGCTCGTTTAGTGCGTCAAGGCTGATTTTTCTTTGTACCATTTCTGTTATTATCTTGTGTGTGTTTACTGTTATTGTGCCTTGCGTTAAGTTGTTTGTGTCGGTGATTATTCCACTATAAACAAGTTTGCAAACTTCATCACTTATTTCCATGTTATATATCTTTGCAATTCTGTAAAGCGCTTCACAAGTCGATGAGGTGACAAACACCAAATTGTTGTCTGCAAACTTTTCATTTGTGGCATGGTGGTCAATATTTATATTGTTTTTTGTACTTTTGAAAAGCTCGGCATATTTTCCAAGTCTTGAAAGAGAAGAGCAATCAACACTTATTGCTAAATCATAATTTTCTTCGTGTCTTGTGTTTAGTTCGGCACCTTGAATAATGGCGCCATTTATTTCGCTTATCTCATCTGCGTCAACAAAAAGGTCAATTTGTTTTGTCGAATTTTCATCTGTAAAGTTTTGTTTGATAAGTTTTTTTAGTGCCACCATTGAAGCAAGGGCATCGGCGTCAGGAACGGTGTGACACATAATGGCGATACTTTTGCTGTTTTTTATGTCTTCAATACATTTTTCCAGCGAGTGTACCATGCAATTTTTTCTCCTTTTTATTTTATTCTAACGCTTTTTTATCAGACATTCTTTTTTTATTTTATATCTTTGATCTATATCCCATACGTTTTAATT
>CALWTG010000060.1 GCA_944384385.1 uncultured Clostridia bacterium
GCAGACACACCGCCAATGAGATTTTGTCTGCAACAAACATCAATCCTGACACACGCGTTAAGGATCTTGATGAGAACGATGTTGCAAAACTTCGTAACTATATCGAACACAATCTCACAGTTGAAGGTGACCTTAGAAAAGAGGTTTCACTCAACATTAAACGTTTAACAGAAATTGGCTCATACAGGGGCACAAGACATAGAAAAGGTCTTCCTGTTCGTGGTCAAAACACAAGGACAAACTGTCGTACAAGAAAAGGTCCAAGAAAAGTCGTAGGCGGCAGTTCTAAGAAAGGTAAACTATAAAAGGAGATAAAAAATGGCAACACAAGCAGCAACAACAAAAACAACAAAGAAAAAGAGAGTTTCAAGAAACATAGATAAAGGTCAAGTCCATATCAAATCTTCTTTTAATAACACAATGGTTACATTCACAGACCTTCAAGGAAATGTTGTTTCTTGGGCAAGCTCAGGAAAATTAGGATTCAAAGGCTCAAAAAAGAGCACACCATTCGCAGCACAACAATGTGTTGAGGAAGCAGCAAAAGTCGCAAAGGAACAAGGCATTAAATCTGTTGAAGTGTATGTCAAAGGCCCAGGTAACGGTCGTGAGGCAGCAATTCGTGCACTTAGTGCAGCAGAACTTAATGTTACATTGATCAAAGATGTTTCTCCAATCGCTCATAACGGTTGCAGACCACCAAAGATTAGAAGAATATAAAAGGAGTAAGTTATGGCTAAGATGATAGGTGCAGATTGCAAACAATGTCGTCGTGAAGGATGCAAATTGTTCCTTAAAGGCGAGAGATGCACAACCAAAAAATGCGCTCTTGAAAGACGTCCAGTCGCTCCTGGCCAACATGGTGCAGGCAGGAAGAGAGTCACCGAATATGGTACACAGCTTCGTGAAAAGCAAAAAGTAAAGAGAGCATATGGAATACTTGAAAAACAATTCCGTAAGTACTATGAAGAAGCAGAAAGAATGAAGGGCGTTACTGGTGAAAATATGTTGTCACTCATCGAAAGAAGACTTGACAATGTTGTTTACCGTATGGGAATTGGTTCTTCAAGAAGTGAGTGCCGTCAAATAGTTAACCACGGACAAATCACAGTCAATGGCAAGACAGTTAACATTCCTTCATATCAAGTCAAAGTTGGTGATGTTATTGCAGTTAAAGATAACAAGAAAGAACTTGAAATGTTCAAACAACTTAAAGGTATGAAGATTGTTATGCCAAAATGGCTTGAATTCAATAGTGATACACTTGAAGGCAAGGTGCTAGCACTTCCAACAAGAGAAGATATTGATCTCAACATCAAAGAACACCTCATTATTGAGTTGTATTCAAGATAGTAAATGGAGGATTTTGAGTATATGATGGAAATTGAAAAACCAAGAATTACGTGTGAAGAAACAGAGGGTGGCAGTTATGCAAGGTTCATAGTTGAGCCACTTGAAAGAGGATATGGCATAACGCTAGGAAACTGTATGCGAAGGACACTTCTTGGGGCTCTCCCAGGTGCAGCACCAATCGCTATCAGAATAAATGGTGTATTGCATGAATTTTCAACAGTTCACGGCATTTCTGAAGATGTTGTGGACATCGTGCTAAACATAAAGTGTTTGGCAGTAAAAACAACAGACAAAAGCACAGACTTCACAACCACAATTCACCTTCGTCACAAAGGCGCAGGCGAAATAACTGCACGTGAGTTTGAACCAAACGACCAAGTTGAGATACTCAATCCAGACCTTCACATCGCAACAGCTGATGATGATGCAGATTTCCAACTTGATGTCATCATTGGAAGAGGTCGTGGTTATGTTCCAAACACAATAAACAAAGAAAGAGTTGATGTTGTTGACTATATTGCAATAGATTCAATATATTCACCAGTCAAAAAAGTTAATTACAGTGTTGAGCCAACCCGTGTTGGTCAAAGCATTGACTATGACAAACTCACTTTGGAAGTTGAAACAAACGGCACAACAACTGCTCGTGAGATTGTAAGTTTGGCAGGCAAGATAATTCAAGAGCATGTCGGACTTTTTGTTGATCTTTGCGAAGAGATGTCAGATATGAATATCTTGGTTTCAAAAGAAGAAGACAAACAAGTTAAAGTTCTTGAAATGCCAATTGAGGAGATGGATCTTTCCGTCAGATCATACAATTGCCTAAAAAGAGCAAATATAAACACCATAGATGATCTTATCAAAAAATCAAAAAGTGATATGCTAAAGGTAAGAAATCTTGGTTTGAAATCAATAGAAGAAGTCATTCAAAAACTTGCCACATATGGTCTAAGTTTGAGAAGTGACGAAGACTAAAAAGGAGATAAAAATGGCTAACGATAAATTAGGTAGACCAACAGATCAAAGATTGGCAGTGCTTAGAAATCAAGTGTCACATCTTTTCAAATATGGCAGAATTGAAACAACAGTAGCAAAAGCAAAAGCTGTTTCAAGTGAAGCTGAAAAGATTTTAACTCTTGCAATCAACTCATATGAAGACAATGCAAAGACTGAAAAGACAATTACCGAAAACGGAACAAAAGTAAAGAAAGAAGTTGTCAATGATGGTCCAAAGAAACTTGCTGCAAGACGCAAAATCATGGCATTTTTGTATGATTTGAAAGAAGAAAGACGCGAAAAAGAAGGTCTTGAAGCATATAGAGCAAGAACACAAGGCATCAATCATCCACTTGTTGAAAAAATATTCAACATCTACGCTCCAAAGTATGCAGAGCGTGCTAAAGAACTTGGAACAAAGGGTGGTTACACAAGAGTTATAAAGACAGGTGCTCGTCGTGGAGATGCTGCTGAACTTGCAATAGTTGAGCTTGTTTAATTTGGGTCTTTATGAAATACATTAAATTTTCAGATGATGATATTGTTGATATATCGACAATCATATCTTTGCGACTTGACACAAATCAAGCGATTTTGGAAATGATAGATAAAATCATGCACAAAGTATCAATCGAGCTAGAATGTGCAACATCTTCAAATGCCTATCTTGAAAAACTTGTGCCAATTTTGACAAAAATCAATGATTTTAAAACATTGAAAATAACAAAAAGAAATGAAAAATTGATGCAAGAAAAAGACATAGATGTGGCAAAAGACATAAAAAGAGATTTTTTGGACAAATCATCAATCACAATGAAGAAGTGTATAACTGACAGAATTCAAAGCGTACTTGCACTTGATGAACTTTTGAGTGATTGTGGTGATAGCGTTGAAGTGTCAAAATATATCTTGCATATTGCAGAAAATTTGAAAAATTGTGTGAAATCTGAAATTGATTTGGATAATTTCTATAAAAATTATTTGAAAAAATTTTATAAAATAGACATCTCGCTTGGTGAAAATACTGATGATATCAAAGAGGTGGACAATGAAAAATAAACAAGATGTCAACGCTTTGGTTGAAAAAATAAAAAAAATTGACGATATTGTCAATGAAATAATTGAAACATTTTAAAAAACATGCTATTTAGGCATGTTTTTTTTGTGAAACAATATTTATTTATTTTATTTTTATTTTATTTTTATTTAAGTTATACTATAATAAATTTTGTATGTACAAAAAAGGGGTTAAAAAATAATGCATATTATTCCTAGAAAAACCAAAGTCAAAATGGAGATTATCAAAAATGTCACTATTTCTGACATTATTTTTGGTGCCATTGGTGTAGCAGGTGCTCTCGGACTTTTTTTAAGTAACTTTGCCGGGGGACTTAACTACTGGATTGGAATAGCTTGGTGTGCTATAATTATTTCTTTATTTTTCAAAATTAGTGATGATATGAGACTTTATCAAACGCTTGGGTATTTGTTTAGATTTTTTGCACAAAAAAAGAAATATTCTTTTAATAAAGCAAAGCATAATGCACCTATTGAAGAAATTATTCCTTTTTCTGGTTTGTATCAAGATAGATTTATTGATTTCAAGGAATATTATGCTCAGGTAATTGAAATTCAGCCTATTGTTTTTAGTCTTTTAAATGAATATAAACGCAATATGGTTATAAACACTTTTGCTAATGCACTTAGAAGACTGACAAATGACCAGACTGCGACAATTATAAAATTAAACAAAGCCATGGTGCTTGACAATTACATATACAACGAAGATAGAAAGTACGACAATCTTATGGAACTTCAATATGAAGGTGAGATAACACAAAAAGAAGTTGAAGTTCGCGCTGGAATTTTTGAAGAGCGTGTTTCACAAATGGAAAGACGCAACAGAGAAGAAAAGATTTATAAGGATTACTTCTATCTCGTCGTCTATGATAAAGATAAAGAACTTTTGGAAAACACTGTTAATGGCATCATAACCACACTTCTTCAAGCAGTTACTCCAATAAATTCAAAGCGTCTCGTAGGAAAAGACCTTTTGGTCTTTTTAAAGGCAAACTATGGCAAAGAATTTGATGAGCGCGAACTTGACGCCGTTTCAATGAACAAATATTTTGAGTGGGTTGTTCCAAAAAAGATTAAATTTCAGGCATCCAAAATGCTTTTGGACGGCAAACCATATCGTCAATTCGTTATATCAGACTATCCAATTCAAGTTCCAGATGCTTGGGGCTCATCTTTTTATCTTCTTGACCGAACAAGAGTTGTGACAAAAATAAAGCCACAAAAGAAGTACGAATCAGAGAAGACGATAGATAAAGCCATCATGGAGATGGAAGCGAAATTGGCTCATAGTGCTTCCACAAGTAGACAAATTGAAAATGAAACCCATTTACAAACTCTAAAAGAGCTTCTTGTTAGTTTAAAAAATAACAATGAACAGCTTTATGATGTTAACACATTTATTATGTGTGAAGACCCAGCAAGAAAAGAAGTTCGTGCGATACTCAAACAAGAGGGCTTTAAGTATAGTGAAATGTTTGGACGACAAGTTGACGCTTTTGTTAGCAGTAACATCTCAATGCGTGACAATGTTGATGAGTTTAAGCGTGGCATTCCAACAACTTCACTTGCAGCAATATTCCCATTTATCTCTGGGGCTCTTCAGGACCCAAATGGCTTTTATATTGGTGATAATGAGTTTCCTGTTTTTGTTGACTTTTTCATGCGTAATCGCGAAAGAGTTAACTCAAATATGATGATTATAGGAAAGTCAGGGTCTGGTAAGTCATATGCAACAAAGACACTTCTTGCAAACTTTGCAGCAGACAACACAAAGGTGTTTATTCTTGACCCAGAAAACGAGTATACGAACTTGGCAATTAACCTAGACGGTAAAGTAATTGATGTCGGTTCATCTCAAATGGGAATAATCAATCCTTTCCATGTCATGACGACACTTAAAGATGATACTTTGTCACTCACGGCAGAGCGTGATGAAAATGGCAATATAATTGACGAAGAATACGATTCAAGTGATACATTTGCTCAACACCTTCAATTTTTGGAGCAATTTTTCAGAGTTATCTTGGAAGGTATTGAGTCAGACCCATTCGAACTTTTGAACTCACTCGTTGTTGACCTATACAAGAAAAAGGGCATAGATGGCACAAGCAACTTCACAACTCTTCCTGTTGACGCTTATCCAACTTTTGATGACCTTTATGACCTTGTTCTTGAAAGACTAAAAACAGAAAAGAATGAGTATGTTTTGAATAACTTAAATGTTGTTGAAACATATGTTAAAAAATTCGCAAGAGGCGGTCGTAACAGTAAACTTTGGAATGGACCAACAACACTTGAAACAAAAGAAAATTTTATCACCTTCAATTTCCAGTCACTTCTTGCAAGTAACAACCAAGTCATTGCTAACGCACAGATGCTTATTGTGTTTAAGTATCTTATGAACGAGATTATCAAAAATAAGGACTTCAATGCAAAATACAATGTCAACCGTAAAATCATAGTTGCAGTTGATGAAGCACATATGTTTATTAATCCAAAATACCCAATAGCACTTGATTTTATGGCGCAGATGGCAAAGCGTATTCGTAAGTACGGTGGTATGCAAATAGTCATTACTCAGAACATTAAAGACTTTGTCGGTTCGCAAGAGATTGAAAGGCAGTCTACCGCAGTTATTAACGCCAGCCAATATTCAATGATATTCTCACTTGCACCAAGTGATATGAACGACCTTGTTGAACTTTATCGAAAGAGTGGTGAAATTAACCAGCAAGAACAAGACACAATCGTCACAGCGGGAGTTGGTCAAGCGTTCTTAATCACCAGTCCAATGAACAGAACAATGGTTCAAATTGTAGCTTACGACTATGTTAAAAAGCTATTCTCATAATATTTGTGAGTTTTTGGGCTATTTGAGCATATACATATTGTGATATTTTGTAAAATAATCAACAATATATTGAAAAAAATAAAAAATGGGTATTGAAATTCATATCGTAATTTGTTATAATGTATACAAATATACGGAGGGGTTATATGTCAGACTTAAAAAATCAAAAGCTTTCTGGTAGGATAATTAAAGATTTCAGGGACTTTGCAAGAACAGGTGAAGACCCTATATTTTGGCTTGCAAAGGGGAAAGATGTTTCCATTGATGAAATAATCACAAGGATGCAGTCCGCCAATATTTTTACCGTTGCAAATTTGGGTATAAAAACTGCTGATGAATGGGAACATTCTCGTCCAGCAAGAACAGTACGCAAAACAGTTGCACCTATCACAGAAAACGGTAGTTATTCTTCATTTGCCTTGATTGAAAATGATAATAGATATGGTAAGCTTCGCTATCCACTTGTTGCATCTTTTATATCTGATGATTTGCCTTTTGCAACAAAAACTTTTCAAGATTATTCATCTCTTATCAAAAAAATAAAATCATCATATAAAGTCAAAATTATTGAGAAAAATGACTCTGGTGAGATTTTTAGTTATAAGAGAAAGGTGCTAACTGCGAAATTAAAAAATGTTGGTTATGGTGCTTTAAATTTGTGCAGAAAAATGCTTAGGAAAAAAATTTTAAAGCCTAGCCCATCA
>CALWTG010000061.1 GCA_944384385.1 uncultured Clostridia bacterium
CCCCCCCCAGTAGCTTGTCAAATGATTTTTGTCAAGTTTTTTTATAAAGTATTTAAAAATTGTCATTTTGGCACAAAATTTGCTTTATTGTGTCACGATTTTGACTCATTTTGCATAACTTTAACAAAGTATTGTGCAGTTTTTAGGCAAATCTTTTTAAAAAATTTGACTGCCTAAAAACAAGTGAGAGTATTGCGCCTTTTTCAGCAGTCAAAAAAATACTCGTAATAGTGTTTTTATTACGAGTATTTTCATTATTAAACTATTTTACTTACAAATATTTGCAAAGCTTTTGGCGTTTAGGCATGCACCACCGACCAACAGTCCAGATACGCCTTTGATTTTTGAAAACTGTGAGCAGTTGCTTTCGGTTATGCTTCCGCCGTAAAGTACATTCATTTTTTCTGCTGCGCGGACTGTGAAGTTGTCTGTTATAATATCTTTTATGTCCTTAACCGTATCTTCAATCTCTTTCGGCGTTGGTGTCTTTCCTGTGCCAATCGCCCAAATTGGTTCGTATGCTATCATTATGTTTCTAAGCTCGTTTTCATAAAGTCCTTTTAGCGCCGTGTCTAGTTGGCGTTTGAGTGACAGTTTTGTCTTTTTAGTTGTGCGCTCATACTTTGTTTCGCCTATACACAAAATGACTTTCAAATTTACTTCAAGTGCACGAATTATTTTTTGATTTATGCTTTCAGGAGTTTCTTTGAACTTTCTCCTTGTTTCGCTGTGACCTATAAGTGTGTAGTCTGCCCCGCAATCTTTGACCATTTCATTGGATATTTCGCCGGTACATGCACCACACTTTTCACTTGATATGTTTTGTGCTCCAAATTTGATATTTGTTGCACTAAGTCTTAAACTCGCCACATGAAAATGCGTTGCGGGCAAACAAAATATGATGTTTGTCTTGCAATCTTTTATCCTTGGTAAAAACTCATCAAGATATGAACTAAACTGCGATGGAGTCGTGTTCATTTTGAAATTACCAACTACAAATTTTTTCATTTTTACTCCTCAACATCACTAATAACATCAACACCTGGCAAACTTTCACCAGCAATGAGCTTCAAACTTGCGCCACCACCAGTGGAGATGTGGTATATATCTTTATCTAGTTTAAGAGCATGAAGTGCTGCTATGCTGTCACCGCCACCAACGATGGTTTTGCCCTTGTTTTTTGCAACTGCCTTGGCAATTTTTTTTGTACCACGTTTGAAAGCTTCATACTCAAACACGCCCATAGGTCCGTTCCAAATGATTGTCTTTGCTTGTTTTATCTTTTTAACGAAAAGTTTAATTGTCTTTTTGCCGATATCTAGTCCCACCAAAGAGTCAGGAATATCTTTTGTTGGTATTTTAATTACTGTTGCGTTTGGACTTAAAATTGTTGAAGCAATGTGGTCAACAGGCAAAATTATCTCTTTGTTGTTTTGCTTTGCCTCTTCAAGAATTGCTTTGGCGTCTTCAAGGCAATTTTCTTCATATAATGACTTACCAATTTTTGCACCTTGTGCTTTTAGAAATGTATATGCCATTCCACCACCAATAAGCACAGTGTCGCAAAGTTTGATGAGGTTATGAACAACAGCCAACTTATCACTAACCTTTGCTCCGCCCAAAATTGCAACAAAAGGATGCTCTGGTTTTTCAAGAACTTCGGTTATTGTGTTTATTTCGTTGCCCATCAAAAAGCCAACTGCGTTTGGAAGAAGTTTCGCAACGCCATAAATTGAAGCGTGCTTTCTATGTGCCGTTCCGAATGCGTCATTGACATAGATGTCAGCAAGCGATGCAAGTTTACTTGCAAATATTGGTGAATTTTCTTCCTCTTCTTTATAAAATCTTATGTTTTCAAGCACTAGTACTTCGCCGTCTTGGAGTTCGTCTGCCATCTTTTTGACTTCATCGCCAATGTCTGTTGGTGAAAACTTTATTTTGCAATGAAGTACACCAACCAAATATTTAGCAATAACTATAGTTGAAAGTCTTGGATTTGGTTCGCCTTTTGGTCTGCCAAGGTGTGTGCATATAATTACTCTTGCACCATGAGCAATGAGATATTTTATTGTTGGAAGTTCTTTTGTTATTCTGCTTGCGTCGGTTATGTTGCCACTGTCGTCAAGAGGCACATTGAAATCAACTCTAAGAAAAACTTTCTTTCCCTTGACATCAATATCTTTGATTGTTCTTTTCATATTTCCCTCACTTTAAATATATTGTATAAAATTTAAAAAAAATCACCAAACATTTTTTAATAAAAGTTTAGTGGTACATTATCAATAAATTAGTAATAGTTAACCTGCCCTGCTTTTGCGACACAAATACCAAGGTTGTCAGCATTATAGTACACATCATCTATGCAGTGAATTGCATAAAAAGTTTTATCTTTATTTTCTTTTACATATTCAATGTATTTGTCATAGCCAAGGTGACTTGCGCTGGTTTTTAAGCCACAACATTCAAGATACAATATATTTGCACTTTTGACAAACTTGTCAAGGTTTTGAGTGTATGTACAGTCCCCTGAAAAACCAACTTTTGCTTTATTATCGTCAAAAACATATGCAATATCTTCAATCTGCCCATGTTTTAACTCAAACACACTCACTTCAATATCGTCAACTTTAATCTTTTCGTTAAAGTCAGTTATTTCATGAATGCGTATAAATTCACTCGTATCAATATTTTTGCTATCAGGCAAAATCACATCTCTTAATGATTTTAAATACTGTGTTATCCCTTTTGTACCATAGATATTGATAACTCTTTTTTGGCCATTTCTATAACAACATATTGCATTATATATGTAATTTATAATTGCAAAGATATGGTCTGAGTGTAGATGCGTCACAAAAATATGCTCAATTTTTTTAAAGTCCACCCCAGCTTGCTTATAGTATTTGAGCGTGCCTTCGCCTGCGTCAACCAAGATATTGTCATTTATGCAATACGAACTCGTTGGCCTATCTGACCAAGTCGTGCTACACCCAATAACTGACACTTTCATAAGTTTTACTCCACCTTTTAAGTAACATAATTTTAAAAAATTGAAAAATTCTAATCTTGCTCCCCTTGATAAACTTTTTTCAATATATCAAGGCTCTCATCAAGATTTTTAGTTGTTGCAAGCTTTAGCCTATATTTTGCCGCCATAGGTATGCCGTTTATATACCACAAAAAATGCTTTCTAAGCGTTACGCATAGTTCTTCATCTGAATAGCACTTTCTTAAAGTATCAACATGACATTTGATGATATCAAACTTATTATCTACACTTTTGCCACGAAGTTCGGAAAATATCCAAGGTCTGCCAAGTGCTCCTCGCCCAATCATAACCCCATCAACACCAGTGTCAAGCATCTTCTTAAGAGACTTCTCATCAACAACATCGCCATTGCCTATGACTGGAATTTTGACTGCTTGTTTGACTTTTCTTATTGTTTCATAGTCAACTGTGCCACTATACATCTGCTCCCTTGTCCTGCCATGGACTGTTATTGCTGATATGCCATTTTGTTCACAAACCTTAGCAACTTCAACTGCATTATTTTCATTTGCGTCAAAGCCTATCCTTATTTTTGCCGTTATGGGCTTTGATGTCGTTTGTGTGCAACTTTTACAAATTTGTGCAATTTTGTCAAGATGTTTCAAAAGTGCACTTCCGTCACCATTTTTGACAATCTTTGGCGCTGGGCAACCAAAGTTTATGTCTATGATATCAAACTTTTCAAGTAGTGGACTTGCGACTGCCTTTGCCATAACTTTTGGGTCATGACCAAATATTTGAACAACTTTTATGTTCTCGTTATCCGCCGTTTCAAGAAGTTTTTTTGTGTGCTCATTTTCATGCAAAAGCGCATTGACATTTATCATCTCGACATATGTAAGGTCAGCACCAAGCATTTTACAAACTTTGCGAAAGCCAACATCGCTAACCCCCGCCATTGGTGCTAAAAACAAATTTCCTACTTCAATATCTTTTATCTTCATATAATTAGTTTACTATATTTTAAAAACATAGACAAATAAAATAGAGTGCAAAAACAATGTCGACTCGCACAAGTTTAGTTACCTAAATGACTGTGTGGCACGACATGGCAGTAAACAAAGTATTGCGAAGTTTTTCGGCTCGCCACTGAATTTTTAAACTGTTCAAAAACAAGTGAGACGAGGCTCGCTATGTCAGGCTAGGCAGGAGTTTAGTTTCCTAAATGACTGTCTAGCCTGGGATAGCAGAAACAAAGTATCACGCCGTTTTTGGACAGTTTAAAAAAGGGTTTTGCTACACCTGAACACTATAACCTTCTTCGGTGGCAAATAAGTTTTTGCATTTGTATGCGGATTAAAGAAAAGTCTTTCCCTGTATTGCTTGAAGCAAAAAACACCAAAATTTTTGAGTTTTACTTTTTCGCCTTTAAATAATATTTCTTTTAATAGTTCAAGCGTTATGTCAAAATTATTTTCCACTTCTCGTCTTGGCATATTTATTCTCTTTTTTAATTCGCTAATAAATTCATTTTTATTCATATTTAATTTTATTTACTTTTTTGTTTTTATTAAACATAGTTTTTATATCATTTATTGAAATTATTTTAAAAATAAAACATATAGAAAAATACACCACAAGTGCCACAATTACAATGGTTGCAAGCTTTAAATACCTATTTATTAAAAAATATTTATTTATTAAAAAACTGCAAATAAACATCAAAATTGAACTAAAAATTGGCACAAATATATTTTTGAATTTTAATTTTATTTGTATTTTTTTCTTAACAAAAATAAGTGAAATAATGCAAGATGATGCGTCGCATATTGCAGTAGCAATTGCAAGAGAAATTATACTTAAATTTGCAAATAAAACAAGAACAATAAAAATTGTTATTTTTAATACAACGCCAGCAGTTTGTGCGATTAACGGCATATAAAATTTACCCAAACTGTTTAATATACTATACAAAATTTGTGCGACTGAAAGATATATTATGTTAAAAGCAGAAATTTGAAGATAAAGCACTGCAAGTTGCCTAAACTCAATTTCTATTGCGGGGAAAAACAGTGTTATTATATTTGGACTTATTGCGACAAAACCAAAAGCACAAGGCACACATAAAAGCCAAACAAAAAACAAAGTGTTGTTTGTAACAGGGGCAATGTCCTCACCTTTTTCAAACATATACACAAATGTAGGCAGAATGGCCGTGCAAATTGTCCCAAACAAAAGTATTGGGAAATTGACGAAAGGAGAAACCATTCCAGTTGCAATTCCAAACAATGATGTGGCGCTGAAGACATCACTGCCTTTTAGCATCAGTAAATTTATCACAATAAAACTATCAACACATGACGAAAGTGGCAAGACTAGCGACGACAAACTAAGCGGAAAAAATTTTCGAAAAATTTGTTTTAAATCTAATACTTTTATGTATGATTTGCCTTTTAGTTTTATATTCTTTTTGTATACAATAGACATATATAAGAATGTGGCTATCTCACTAACTAGTATCCCCAAAAACGCACCACTCACGGCGTATATCACACCGAATTTTGATAAAAGTATTGCCCCTAACAAACCAAACAAAAGTTTTGAAAGTTGTTCGAGTATTGTCGCACTAGCGTTATAGAGCATAGTTTCCATACCTTGAAAATAGCCTTTGTAGACTGATGTTACACTTGAAAAAAGTATGCTTATTGCAACTGTTATGTAGCCGAGATATGCCGACGAGTTTCCCTGAATGGTGGCAAGCGGACGAGCAAAACAAATTAGGACAAGACAAAAAACTGTGGCAATTAAAATGGCAAGAAAGATGCAGTTTTTGATTAAAGTATTTACTTTATCATAGTCATTATGAGCCCGATATGACGACACTCTTTGAGCGACATAAGTCGGCATACCTCCTGTAATTGCAACCAAAAACAGCGAATACACAGGAAATACCATTTGATATAGTCCAATTCCTTGAGTGCCAAGTATGTTTGAAAGTGGTATTCGGTAAAGTGCACCCAGCATTTTGGCAACCAACATACATATACTTAATATTAAAGTATTTTTTACATAAGACTTCATATATATATTTTTTGAATAAAACAAATGAATATACAAAAAATTTATAATTACCTATTTACAAACATCGCTTCGTGTGGTATATTTATTATGAAATTTAAAAATGGAGAGAATTATGGCAGAACAAGATAAGAAAACACCAATTTACCTTCCATTGAATACTATTGGTGTTAAAATGACAAAAAGAGAATACCTTGCTTTTAATGAACAAATCATTACAATTATTACTGAAATGTGCACTAATGGAAAGCTTACTTTAAAAACAAAAACTGAAATTGAAATTATGGATGATTCAGATCCAAGAAAAACTTATATACAAAATCTTGTGAATATTGTTAAAGACAATGCAAAAATAAAGGATGTCCAGTATAATATAGCAAACTTTGTTAAACTTATAATGGAACAGAGAATAGTTATTGAACAAGCTTATGTCGACAATAAAATGCTCAACTGGACAGCAATATTCACTTCATTATCTAATCCTAATTTTTCGTTTGTTGATTCATCAATGGCTGAAATTCTTCTTAGAGAAGCAAAACGCATCAGAGATATGGACAAAATGAACGGAATGTCAAAATAATATAAAAACAAAAAACTTTATCTAACTAGATAAAGTTTTTTTAACGTTGTCAATAAAATATAAATTTAAAGAGTGAACTCTGTCTCGTCATTATTTGAGATTTCCTCTTTTTTTACCTTTTTTTTTAAATCTTTTTCTAATTCTGTGATATCTCTTTCTTTTTTTTCTATATTAAC
>CALWTG010000062.1 GCA_944384385.1 uncultured Clostridia bacterium
ATATTATTCTTTTTTGTGTATTCCTATTGTGTTTTTTGGCTTTTATTTTTGTATATTAAAACTATTAGAAATAGGCACAAAAAATAAAATAGAAAATACTGAACAATTAAATTTAATAATATTTAAAAAAAATAATAAATTGATTAAAATATTTTCATTTATTTCTTTTTCAATAATTTCATCAACTATGATTAGTGGACTTAAACAATCACTGGAAATTTCTTCAATATTATTTGAAATTATTTTTACAATTATTATTTCAATTATGCTTTATTTTTTAATAAATAAAAATTTGAAATATTTAAATTTAATTTGTATGATTACAATTCCAATAACTATTGTTATTATTTTGATTATTTGCTTTTCAAGTTTTGATGGAATAAACAACACAATAGTTTCAAATATTGTACTTTTGCCATATAACGCAATAACATATGTTACAAGAAATGTTTTTTTGTGCTATTTTGTAATCTCTTCATCAGCATATGGCCTAACAAATAAGCAGTGCAAGAAAATCAGCTTTTGGACATCTTTTATTTTGTGTCTTTTAATGGCTGTCATGATACTGGCTGGACTATGTAACCAACAAACAATAAGCGACAGCATACCAATGCTGTCGCTGGCTCAAAGTCATGATGCGCTTTATATGATTTATTCTATATTAATTGAGTTTGCAATTATCACCACACTAATAAGTACAACCATAACAGTAAAATCATTTTTTAATTTCAAGTCAAAAGTTTTAAATTGCATATGTGCAGTTGTGGTTTGTGTGATTTGCTCATTTGTTAAATTTGATTATCTAATTAAATATTTTTACCCAATAATAGGAATTTTTGGTGCTTATCTTGTGCTATTCCTTATGTTTCCTAACTTTTTTCTCCAAAAGTCCAACAAAGAGATACATGACACAAGCAAGGATACAAAGCACTAATGTACTTGCCATTACAAGGTCTAGTTGGAAAACTTGACCACCATAGACAATCAAATATCCTAGTCCTGCTTTACTCACAAGATACTCACCCATAATTGTTCCAACCCAGCTCATACCGACATTTATTTTAAGTACTGAAACAAACTCCGTAAGTGCGTTTGGAATTACCAATTTAACAAGTATTTGAAATTTGTTTGCACCCATTGACCGCATGAGAGAAATCTTATCTTCGTCGCACTCCAAAAATGCCGAAAGCATTGAGAGAGTTGTTATGACAATACAAATGAGTATACACATGGTTATAATTGCACCAGTTCCTGCCCCCACCCAAATGATGATGACAGGTCCAAGCGCAATTTTAGGCAAGGCGTTCAATATTACAATGTATGGCTCCAAAATTTTTCTTAGTTTTCTGCTCCACCACAAAATTATTGCAATAAGTGTTCCAAGCACTGTGGCAATTAAAAAGCCAATCAAAGTTTCATATAGCGTGACGCCTATGTGATAAAATAGCATACCATCTTTAAACAGTTCTACAAGCTCATTTATCATTCTTGATGGAGAACTTATGAAAAAGGCGTCTAAAACACCAACATAAGTCAATAACTCCCATAGTCCAACAATCGCTACAAGAAGTAACACTTGTGCAACAAGCGTTGTGAATTTATCTATTTTTATTTGTTTTAGATACTTTTTGTGTTCTTTTGAATAATTTATTTTATTTTTTTTCACTTGTTAGCTCCCTGTAAATTAAATCAAAATATTTTGAAAACTCAGGGCTTTCTCGACGCTTTAACGGCGTCAATGCTCTGTCAATTTCAATCTTTTGTATACATTTAATCGTCGCTGGTCTTTTTGACAACACAATTATCCTATCAGAAACTGAAATAGCTTCTGAAATGTCATGCGTAACCAAAATTGCAGTTTGATTTTCTTTTGTTATTATTGAATGAACATCGTCACAAACACTTAGTTTTGTTTGATAATCAAGTGCCGAAAATGGCTCGTCAAGAAGCAAAATTTTTGGTTTTAAACAAAGAGTCCGAATTAGTGCTGCTCGCTGACGCATACCCCCTGAAAGTTGACTTGGATAGCTGTTTTTAAAGTCATGAAGACCATACTTATTCAATAAGTCGTCAACATGGCTTAAACTCTCTTTATCTTTTTTTTGATGTTTAATTTCAAGTCCAATCGTCACATTTTTGTATATTGTTCGCCAAGGAAATAAATTGTCCCTTTGAAACATATATCCAATGCTTGTATCTTTTGTTATCTTTTCACCATCTAAAAGCACTTCGCCCGAAGATGGCTTTAATAGTCCTGAAATTAAAGATAGAATTGTCGTCTTACCACAACCGCTTGGGCCAACAATGCTTACAAACTCATTTTTTTTAACGCTAAAATCAATATTTTTAAGCGCAAGTACCTCACCTTCTTTTGTGTGGTATGAAAGTGAAATGTCTTTTAATTGCAAATAATTGTCCAAATTATTTTTCACCTCCTCAAATCATTGTACTTTAACAATGCAAAAAATGTGAAAAAACACCCAATGTTTATTGAGTGTTTTTTCATAATTCTTATTTTTTGTTAATTATTCTTGTCTTATGTGAATTTATGCAAAGTACTGATAAACTCGATTTGCAATTGTGTTGTCAACAACACTTGAAAATTCAACTTTTTGGTCAAGTTCGCCTGCTGATATCATAATGTCTTGCAATCTATTGAATGCAGTCTCTGTCATTGCTGGATTATCAACCCAAGCGTCGCAAGCAACATAACTTTGAATTGATGTTATTATACTTTCATCAGAAACCCCTGCAAACGATGGTTTTAAACTTTCTGCAATAGCATCAACATCTGCCGTGAGTAGAAATCTATACCCCCGATATACTGCACGCAAAAATCTTTCAACTGTCAAACTGTTTTCTTCAATATACCCCTTCCTTGCCATAAACGCAGTGTATGGGACTTCTCCACTAACTTCGCCAACAGATGCGACTATGTGATATCCCCTTTCGGCACAAAGTTCACTTGCAGTTGGTTCAAAAAGTGTACAAAATTCTGCATCTGTCGAATCAAAAACACTTGCCGTTAAGTCAAAAGCGACATCTGTTCTTAAATTTACTTGGTCGGCATCTGTACCAATTGTGTACCCAGCTTCTTTTATCACATATTCAAGTGTCATAGCAGGAACTCCACCTTTTCGACCACCAATTATCTCTTTGCCAACAAGGTTAGCAACGGTAAAATCTTCTATTGCTGATTTTGAAACTATGAAAGAGCCATCACGCTTTGTCAACTGGCCAAACACGACAGGTCTGTCTTTTGCTCCACCTTCGGTGACATAAATTGCTGCTTCTGGCCCCATTAGTCCAATATCGGCATCGCCAGAAAGAATAGCAGTCATTGACTTATCTGCTCCACCACCGTTAGCTAGTTCAATCTCTATGCCCTCTTGCTCAAAGTAGCCGTTGTTAATTGCAACATAAAGCGGTGCATAAAATATACTATGCGTCACTTCATTTACTCTTATTTTGACATACTCGTCACCTGCACTTTCTCCACAACCATACAATGTAGCAGAGATGACCAACATAAACGCCATAAGAATTAGTGCTAGTTTTTTCATTTATCCTCCTTACTAGAATATACTATTCAAAATATACTCTATGTGTGAGAAAGACATAAAAAATCCTTGGACTTTTGCCAAGGACTTTTTGTTATTTATTATCTCTATATTTTCTCAAGAATGGAGGAACATAGGCATCATCAACATGAAGTCTTGAAGATTCTGTTCCATCGGCATTTTTTCTAAATTCAGCTTTTGGTGGTTCAACATGTTGTGGCTGTGGCTGAGGTTGTGGCTTTGGTTGTTCTTCTTCACGAGGGAACAATCTTTTTGTTGTTGGGAAGCCATCATATCTATGATCTGCAAAATTGTTTGCAGCTTCAACATCTTTTTTAACTTTTGACAAATCTTTTTCTTGTCCTGTTAGTTTATTTTGAAAACCTGTTGCAATAATTGTTATTTCAACTTCGTCGTTCATACCCTCATCAATTCCTGCACCGAATATGATATTGCATGATGGGTCAACAACTTCACGAACAAGGTTGGCAGCTTCATAAACTTCATCAAGAGGCAAATCAAGACCACCTTTAACATTGAGTATGACACCAGTTGCCCCTTCTATTGTTGTTTCAAGAAGAGGTGATGAAACTGCTTGTCTTACTGCTTCTATTGTCTTGTTCTCACCTTTTGCATGACCTATACCCATGTGTGCAAGTCCAGTGTTTTTCATAATTGACCTAACATCAGCAAAGTCAAGGTTGATTAAGCTTGGTGTAACAATCAAGTCACTTATTCCTTGAATACCTTGTCTCAAAACATCGTCAGCATACAAAAATGCTTCAATTATTGGTGTCTTTTGAGGGACAATTTCCAAAAGTTTGTTGTTTGGAATTATGACCAAAGTATCAACATATTTCCTTAAATTTTCAAGACCTTTTTCTGCGTTTTCTTGACGTTTTTTACCTTCAAAACCGAATGGCTTTGTCACAACAGCTATGGTGAGAATACCCATTTCTTTTGCTATTTGTGCAACCACAGGAGCAGCACCTGTTCCCGTTCCGCCACCCATACCAGCGGTAATGAAAACAAGGTCACAGTCTTTAAGCATTTCGCTAATACTGCTTTTACTTTCTTCTGCTGCTTTTTGTCCAACATCTGGATCTGCACCCGCACCAAGTCCACGAGTCAATTTTTCACCTATTTGAAGTCTGTGGTCAGCTTTTGAAAGCAAAAGCGCTTGTTTATCTGTGTTTATTGCGATAAACTGTGCACTTGTTATGTTTGCATCAATCATGCGGTTAACGGCATTGTTTCCACCGCCACCTACTCCTATGACCTTGATATTTGCTACTGGGCCAACATTCATATTACTATACATTTTTTTCTCCTCACCTTTTTATAATTTTCTCTAAAAGTCTTGAAATGAAACTTTTTTCTTTTTCGTCTTGTTTTGTTCTTATCACGTATTCTGCCATACCAAGAAGTGCTGAATAATGTGGTTTGTTTAGATGTAAATCTTTTGGATACAAAATATTTACATTTTTGTCTAAACATGAAGACAATATCTCTTTTGCACCTTTTATGTAACTTATTCCACCACCTGTCAAATAATATGGCAATGTGTCATCATCTGTCCTTATACATTTTTGTATTAGCTGGGACATCATTTCCAGTCGTGCATATGTTATGTCATTTGCTTTTTTCATACTGATTGGGACAATGTTTCCAGCACGTGAAATTTCATAGTCATCATCATCACCGGCATTGACTGAAAGCACCAGTTTTTTGCGAAGTTGCTCAGCCTCTTCAAATGTTATGTCGAGGCACTCCATAAGATCAGCTGAAATGTGACCGCCACCAACGGCAAATGATTTTAAGTCCCAAAGTCCTTCGCCTTGAACTATGCTAACAGATGTCTCAATATACCCACAATCAATAACGACATTTGGTTCTGCCCTACGCTCTTTTGAAAGCAAATATAGGTCTTCACAAAGCGTACTTGATAAATATTCTACGCTTCCAACACCTATGTTTTTCAGAATCGAATTTATCTTTTCAATAAAGCTTCTTTCTGCATAGATAAGACTGACAGTGGCCGTCAACTTGTTGCTCTTTTTCCCAACAGGAGTCACCGTTGTTGTCCCATCATCAAGCTCAAATCCAATTGGCGTTGCACTTATAAGTACATAATCTGGATTTTTTAAGTCATCAGCCATTGTGTAGATTTGAGCGATATCTTCATCAAGAATTCTAACTTTTTGACCAAAATTTTGTGTCAATGTCTTTGTCTTGCAAAATGTGAAGTTTGCTGGTACTCCAACATAAACTTTGTCTACATAAAAATTTGCGACACTTTGAGCATTCATCAGTGCTTTTGAAAACACATCTTGAAGCTTGTCTTCTTCCAAAAATTCGCCCTCATAATATCCGCCATACTCACACTCTGCATATCCACAAACTGAAAGTGCATTGACTGTGCCATGACTTGCAATAAGCACTCTGATGCTTTTTGACCCTATATCTATGACTGTTACTTTTGCTTTTGGCACTTTTTTCTCCTTTTTTTTGACAAAATGTATATTTATAACATTTTTTTATAATTATAAACGCAAAATTTTATGTTGTCAACATAAAAACATATAATAAAAGAAAATTAAAAAAGTTAAACTGTCGCGTTTAACTTTTCAAGCCTTATTACAAGCTCGCTATTATTGTTTTCTAGAATTTGCAAATTGTAATCAAGGTAATATTTTTCATCAATTTGCTCCATAGTTATCTTGCCATCAGCCAAATCTTTTTTGTAGAACACACTTGGGTTATAGACAACTTGTGAAAGCGTTGCGAACATATACTGCAACTTCTCCGCAAGAAGTGTATCAGGCTTATAGATGTTTGTGACAAAACCGTTAAAGTCTTCAATCACAAAATATGGCAACCGAGTTGCTGTAAATGGATAAATATCAGATGTGAGTGTTATCTGACTAATAAGCCCCCTTTGCTCTGACACGGTTTTGTTGTTCAAAAGCAATGCTTTTCCAAGCTCCTCTAAAATGTCTTGACCAAAGCTGAACGTCAAAAACTCACCAGGTTGAACCAAATGGTCATCATCTTCTATATAATCTTC
>CALWTG010000063.1 GCA_944384385.1 uncultured Clostridia bacterium
AATGTTAGGTTAAAGAGATTAAAAATAATTATTTCAAATATATCAATAACAAGAGTAATTTTTACGGATTTGATAATGATGATTTTGTAGAAATATTAAATGCCATAAGAACTGCAAAAGAAAACACAAATTTAAGCGAATTTCCAGACTTCTTGCTAGAAGACGGATTCATTGAACATTTTCAAATCACGGCATCAAGAGAAAATAGAAAAGGCTCAGCTGAAAAAATAGATGTATCTATATTTAAGAAAAAGATAAATAAAGAAGTTAATGAATTTTATAAGTATTGTAATGAAAAACCTTCTTATAATCAAGTTCGCTCAAAAAGATGGATACGCAATAATTTGCCTGAGTATAGTTATGAAAATCTTGTATTTTCTTTTAAATCAAATTTTGAAAAACATTTGAAAAGTTTAGAAAAATATAACGGAGAAAAAGATTTATCAATTTTTTTGATTGAAAACGAAGAAGTAAATCTTGAAATGTACGAAAACTCGTATAAAGATATGCAAAACCTAAGATGTGATTATCCAAAAAGGCAAGAACATTTTATCAGATATATGTTGAGTCGAGATAAAAACATGCTAAATTATATTTATAATTTTAAAGATAAAATTAAGTATATAATATATTTTTATGAAGAAAATTTTGAAGTTATCAAAGTCGAAAATATACCAGAACTATTTAAATATTTACGAAATGAATACATAATTTTGCCTAGAAAAATTTATGAAACATATGTTGTAGCGAATGTGTCAAAAGCATTTAGTCTAAGGAGTGATAATGAGCAAGATTGAAGAACTTATAGAAAAATTGTGTCCTAATGGGGTGGAGTATAAAACGCTAGATGAATTGGGCAATTTTCTCAGTGGACTTACAGGGAAAGCAAAAAACGATTTTAAAGATGGTAATGCTAACTTTATAACATATATGAATGTATATAAAAATCCAAATATAAATTTATATGACAGAGAGAAAGTTAAAATATATCCTAATGAAAAACAAAACAAATTAGAATACTGTGATGTTATTTTCACTGGGTCATCTGAAACGCAGGATGAATGTGCTATTTCATCAGTGGTCACCCAAAAACCGCAGGGTGATTACTATTTAAATAGTTTTTGCTTTATATGGAGAGTAGAAGATAAAAGAATTTTTGAGCCTAATTTTTTGAAACACTTGTTTCGTTCTGAGTCATTAAGAAAACAGTTAATAAAAACAGCAAGTGGGGTTACTCGTTTTAATGTCTCAAAAATAAAAATGGCAAAAATAGAAGTCCCCATCCCACCGCTGGAAGTGCAACAAGAAATTGTCAGAATTTTAGATAATTTTACAGAACTCACAACAGAACTCACAACAGAACTCACAGCTCGCCGTAAGCAGTACGAATTTTACCGTGACAAACTCTTGACATTTGAAGAACCAAAAATTGAGTGGAAAACGCTTGAAGAAATATTTGATATAAAAGGTGGATACACTCCTTCAAAAGCTAATCCTGAATATTGGGGGAATGGAACAATACCTTGGTTTAGATTGGAAGATATAAGAAC
Source organism: uncultured Clostridia bacterium (assembly GCA_944384385.1). Lineage (GTDB taxonomy): Bacteria > Bacillota > Clostridia > Christensenellales > UBA1242 > UBA5893. The sequence goes on from CALWTG010000063.1 coordinate 1,551, forward strand.
GAATGGGCAAATTCTAGAAGATGCAAAACAGCATATAACTGAAAAAGGTGTAAAAAAATCTGGGTTATTTAAAAAAGACTCTATAATAGTTGCAACTACGGCAACAATTGGAGAGCATGCCTTAATAAAGGTGGCGCATTTATGTAATCAACAATTCACAAATTTAACTATTAAAAACAGTTTTATAAAAACGCTATTGCCTAAATTTGTATTTTATTACTTTTATATTATAGATAAAAAATGTTTTGAAGTCGTAAATTATAGCGGTGGTATTCCTATTGTGGATATGAGTAAATTTAAAAACTTATTATTTCCAATCCCCCCACTTGATATTCAACAAAGAATAGTGGAAGTGTTGGACAATTTTGATAAAATATGTTCGGACCTTGGGATAGGACTCCCCGCAGAAATTGAAGCTAGGCAAAAACAATATGAATATTATCGTGAAAAACTGTTGACATTCAAAACCAAATCGGCGACAATCTTTACAGACAGACAGACAGACAGACAGACAGACAGACAGACAGACAGACAGACAGACAGACAGACAGACAGACAGGGCTAATTAAACTCTTGCAATATGTCTATGGATATGTCAATGTTAACATTAAAGATATTTTTACAAGATTAAAAGGTACTCCAATAACCGCCAGTAAAATGAAACAAATTGCTAACAACAGTGGTGATATCGTAATTTTTGCGGGTGGAAAAACAGTTGTAAAAGCTTTTGAAAATGACATTCCAAATGCGAACATAATAAGAGTGCCATCAATTTTGGTTCAATCAAGGGGTGTAATTGATTTTATATATTTTGACAAACCGTTTACTTTTAAAAATGAAATGTGGGCTTACACAATAGATAACAAAATTACATTAAAATATTTATATTATGTTTTAAAAAACAATGTAAATTATTTTAGAGATAACGCTTCTGGAATGGGATCTTTGCCACAAATTTCATTATCTATTACAGAAGATTTTTCAATAAAACTCCCATCACTTCAAAAACAAAAAGAAATTGTTGAGATTTTGGACAATTTTGATAAATTAGTTAACGATTTATCAAATGGACTCCCCGCAGAAATTGAAGCAAGACAAAAACAATATGAATATTACAGAGATAAACTATTAAATTTTAAGAGAAAAAATTGAGAAGGAGAAGTATGGCTTTTTATAATATTGTTGCACAGTCAAGTGAATGCACAGTTGTGACTGAGTACAAATCTCAAAAAGTTCGTTCTGACGCATATCAAAGTGAAGGCGAACTTGAAAAGGAATTTATCAAACTTTTGCAGGAGCAAGGGTATGATTATTTACCAATAAAAACAGAAAAAGACTTGATAATAAATTTGCGCGCAAAAATAGAAGAGTTAAATAACTTTAAATTTTCCGATGATGAATGGGAAAGGTTTTTTAGCGAAGAACTTGCCAATGCCAATGATGGAATTGCAGAAAAAACAAGTAAAATTCAAGAACAAAGCCGTATTGCCTTCAAATTAGATAATGGACTTAGCAAAAATATAACCTTAATAGATAAAGACAATGTTCACAACAACAAATTGCAAGTTATCAATCAGTACATCAATAATGACGGTCTGCATGACAACAGGTATGATGTGACAATTTTGGTTAATGGATTTCCACTCGTGCATGTTGAATTAAAACGCAGGGGTGTTGCAATTCGTGAAGCGTTTAATCAAATAGACAGATATCAAAGAGAAAGTTTTTGGGCTTCTAGTGGACTTTTTGAATATGTTCAAATTTTTATTATTTCAAATGGTACAAACACAAAATATTATTCAAATAGCACAAGGTTCAATCATGTTAAAGACAACGCTCAAAAATTTAGAAAAGAAAAAACAAGCAACAGTTTTGAATTTACTTCTTTTTGGGCAGATGCAAATAACAAAATCATACCTGATTTAATTGATTTCACAAAAACATTTTTGTCTAAACATACAATATTGAATATTTTGACTAAGTACTGTGTTTTTACAAGCGAAAAACTTCTTCTTGTTATGCGCCCTTATCAAATTGTGGCGACAGAAAGAATTTTAAATCGTATTGAAATCAGCAACAATTACAAAACCTATGGAACAGTTAAAGCAGGTGGATATATTTGGCACACGACAGGAAGCGGAAAAACACTGACATCATTCAAGACGGCAAGGCTTGCAACAAAACTGCCATATATTGACAAAGTTTTGTTTGTGGTTGATCGAAAAGACCTTGACTATCAAACTATGAAAGAATATGACAAGTTTGAAAAAGGTGCTGCAAATAGTAACACTTCAACTGCCGTGTTAAAAAAACAACTTGAAAATCCAAATTCAAGAATAATCATAACTACCATTCAAAAACTTGATGCTTTTATAAAAAAATACAAAGAGCATGAAGTTTATAATAAGCATGTTGTTATTATCTTTGATGAATGTCACCGTTCGCAATTTGGAGATATGCATGTTGCAATTGTAAGGACATTCAAAAAATATCATTTGTTTGGCTTCACAGGAACTCCTATTTTTGCGGTCAATTCAAACGCAGGAATAAAGCATGTCAATTTAAAGACAACAGAGCAAGCTTTCGGCGACAAGTTACATACATACACAATTGTTGACGCCATAAATGACAAAAATGTTTTGCCATTTCGTGTTGACTACATCAAGACAATGGACAAAGAACCTGATATTGACGACAAGCAAGTTGCTGATATAGACAGGGAAAGGGCTTTTTTGGCTCCAAAAAGAATAACCAAAGTAGTCGAATATATCTTAGACCATTTTAATCAAAAAACATATCGCAACGAAAAAAGTTATGAATTCAACAAACTCGTCAACATAAACGATGTCGCAATAGCAAAAGATAAAAACGCTATTGAAGAGAAGAAACAAAAGTTGAGATTAAGTGGCTTTAATTCTATTTTTTGTGTGTCTTCTGTTGATGCTGCCAAACTTTATTATAACGAATTTAAGCGTCAAATGAGCGAAAATCCTTCAAAGAAATTAAATATTGCAACTATTTTCAGCTATGGTGCCAATGAAGAAGTTGATGACTCGCTTTTGGTGGAAGAAAATTCGGAAGATACATCTAATCTCGATAAATCTTCCCGTGATTTCTTGGAAGATGCCATTCACGATTATAACGACATGTTCAAAACAAATTATGATACATCAAGCGACAAGTTCCAAAATTATTACAAAGATGTTTCACTTCGAATGAAGAATAAAGATATTGACCTTTTAATTGTTGTGAATATGTTTCTTACAGGTTTTGATGCCACGACTCTTAACACTTTATGGGTTGATAAAAACTTGAAACAGCACGGGCTTATTCAGGCATATTCGAGAACAAATAGAATTTTAAATTCTATCAAAACATTTGGGAATATTGTTTGTTTCAGAAATTTACAAAAGCGAACCGATGATGCCATTGCTTTGTTTGGAGACAAAGAAGCAGGAGGCATATGCTTGCTTAAAGGCTATCAAGATTATTACAATGGCTATAAAGATGAAAAAGGCATATACAAACCTGGTTACAAAGATTTAATAAATCAACTTGAAGAACAATATCCTTTGTCAGAGCCAGCGATTATTGGTGAAAAGGCACAAAAAGATTTTATAGGATTATTCGGTTCTATTCTTCGTATGAAAAACTTGCTATCATCATTTGATGAATTCGAGGGTAACGAGATTTTGTCAGAAGGGCAAATGCAAGATTATTTGAGTAGATACAATGATTTGTATTTAGAATGGAAAAAATACAGAGAGGGTCATGAAAAAGAAAATATTAACGACGATATTGTTTTTGAAGTTGAACTTGTTAAACAGGTTGAAATAAATATTGATTATATTTTACTGCTAGTGAAAAAATATCATGACAGTCACTGCGAAGATAAAGAAATTTTAATATCAATAAACAGAGCAGTTGATTCGAGTTTGGAACTACGAAGCAAAAAAGCACTGATTGATACATTTATTGCAGGAATCAATGATGTTGAAGATGTGTTACTGGAATGGCGTGAGTTTGTTGTTAAAGAAAAAGAAAAGCAACTTACACAAATAATCGACGAAGAAAAATTAAAGCCAGCCGAAACACGCAAGTTTGTTGATTATTCTTTCCGTGATGGTGTAATGAAAACAACAGGAACTGACATTGATAAACTAATGCCACCAATGTCTAGATTTGGTGGGGATAGAGAAAAGAAAAAACTTTCAATTATTGAAAAATTAAAGCAATTTTTTGAAAGATTTTTTGGAATTGTTTAAAGCAATCATAAAATTTTTATAATTTTTATAAAAAAAGAACTTTATTCACTTTAAAGTTCTTTTTTTTTGAGTATAGCATTGTGTGCCTAGTATCAAAAAATTGTATTTTGATAAGCAAAAAGCACAAAAAAAGACCCGAGAGCAAGGCTCGAGCTTTTACAAATAAAAAATCACCAAAAAGCAAGAAAGACGAGGCTTGGGGCAAAAACTGCACTCTCGGCACACTTTTGCGAATGTTTCGCAAAAGTTTTGCATAATGTTTGTTTTTGCCCCTTTCTCACGGCCAAACGAAAATCGCACTTCGTTGGCGATTTTGCCGTGACTTAGGGGAAGAAATGCAGTGCATTTCTTTTGT
>CALWTG010000064.1 GCA_944384385.1 uncultured Clostridia bacterium
AAACTTATGAAAAGCTGGGTTGGGTTTTGTTCCAAATTGCCAAAGTATGAGCTTGAAAAAGAAGAGTAGAATGCCTTTATTTTTTCAATGTCGCCGTTTAGCGAGTTAAGCACTTTCAAATACTTTTCTGCGTCCATTCTGGTGAGCATAAAAAGTCCACGCGCCATTATTCCTTTTGGCGACGAAACATCGACATCGTCAAGCATGGTAATTACACCAAACGTCAAAATGTCATAATTGTAGCTTCCAACTTTGCCTTTGTAGGCACTGGAATTGTAGTAATAAACTATATAACTACCTAAAAACTTGCGATAGTTGAGATTTGACTTAACTAAATTTTCTTTATCTATCTTTGTTGTCAAAAATTGGTCAATGTCAATTTTGTACGCCTGTTTGAGCTTGACCAAAAAGTTGGCAGAAGGTTGGCTCTTTCCGCTTAAATAGTTGTTTATACTGCTTGCAGAAAACCCCGTTTTTTGTGCAATGTCTTTTTGGGTGTAAAGCTCTGTCAAGCATTTCAAATTATATAAAAAATCATCCATAATAACTCCTACCATTAGAATACAACGCTGGCGATAAAAAATCAATAGGATAATGGATGTTTTTTGTAAAATATTGCAACTAAAATTCATTATAATAAATTTCAGTCTTCAATCTCGGCAATTTTGTGGTCAATCATGGTTATTTTAAAGTCTTTTGCATCATCAGGATAATAAAGCGTGTAGACAAGTGGCGATAATGAAGTAATGTTAATTTTTTCAAAATCACCAAAGAATTGTCCAATGTCTTGGTCTTTTAGCGCCTCTTTCATATCCTCCGACACAAGAGATAATGCTTCATTTTTGTCGCCGAACTTTATTGCCTCAAAAAAGTTGTAGGGGATAAGCTCGTCACGCTTGCACATTTTTGAAAGGTGACTATCAACATAGTTTTCAGTTTTTGATATAGAAAGGTCATTTTTTAGCGTCAGCACTTTTGTGTGGTGTGCCATATCGTCAATATTTTGTCGTGCCACAATTTCGTTTTCTTTGAGGTCGATTTGGTCTGCCGTTATGCTTTTGAAGGTGTTTGAAGTTGTGTCAAAACACACAAGCGTCTTTTTGTATAGCTTTGTCAAAATGTATATGTAGTTTGATACACTTTCGCTTTGCGCTTGACTGAGACTTATGTTGTAGGTGTATTCGCCTTTTGACGAAGATATTTTTATTCTGTCCTCATACGCCGTCACGAGATATTTGACATTTTTGATTGTGTGACTTTGTGAGTATATGCAATTTGTGCTTGCGATAAGAAATGGTGACAAAAATACATCTGCTCTATTTTTTAAGTTATACACTTTTACATTTTGACTTAAACACGAGGCAGTATTGTTTTTTATTTTTAAACTGAAAGCAAAGGGAATTGACAGCATACTTTGGTCAATTGGATATGCCTTGAATGTCACTTCGTTTGTGCAGTCGGTGACTATTATGTGATTTGAGTCATCAAGGATATGGCTTTGATTTTCATATTCAATTAAGAATTCGTTATTACTATAAATGTTTATATTCATATTTTAATATATGTAACAATTAAGAGTTGTAACACTAAAAAAATTTTAATAATTTACAGACTGTCGAAAAACTGCGTGACCGAAAAATTTTGCAAAATTTTTCTTGCTTTGTTTACTGCAAAACGCCCAAAAACAGTCATTTAGGGAACTAAACTCCTGCTTTTGGGCATTTTGCGAGCCTCGCCTCACTTGTTTTTCGGCAGTCTGATTTATTTGTCTACACGCTAAAATTTTTAACAATTTATAGTTTAATTTTTGATGTGAATGTCAATAAATAGTCGAAAGGAGATTTTAATGAAGATATATTCTAGATGGAAAGACGAAGAAGTGAAAAAACTTTTTGATTTTGTTGACGAAGGCAGAAAAAACAATGTGCCACTTATTAAACTTTTTAGTGATTATGCAACTATTTCTGGGAGAAAGCCAAACAGCGTGAGAAATTATTATTATATTGAACTTGACGCACTTTTGTCTGACGAAGGCAGGGCAAAAAGGCTTGGCATTGACCTAAGCACTCACAAAAAGACTGACCAAAAGGAGTTTAGTGATGAAGAAACGCGTGAACTTGTTATGGACATATTAAAGATGACAAGTCGTGGTGTTTCTGTTAGAAAGGCGTGCTTAACTTTGGCAAAAGGCGACATAACCGAAATGGTGAGATATCAAAACAAGTTTAGGACAGTCGTGGTTAAACAAAAAGAGCTTTTTGAACAGTGTTTGCAAAATTTAAAGACAACAGGCGTAAAAGTAGAGAAAATAAAGCCAAGACCAAGCAACGTGATTGAGTTTAAAAACACAAAAACACAGCTTACTGAGAGCGATATAAACAGTTTGTTTTTGGGACTTGTTAAACTTGTTAAGCGTCAGGCGACAGAAGAGGCGACACATAATCAAGGTGCAGAGATTCAAAGGGCAAATGATATGCTCAGAAAGACGCTTGTGAGTTTGAGACAAAGAGAAGAGGAGATTAAATCGCTTCAAAAAAACTTCAAACTTTTATCAAAAGAAAACGAAAAGCTTTGTGAAGAGATTAAAATGCTTCGTGGCAAAAATGCTGAGATGATGGCAGATAGGTCAAAAATGCAGGGCTTAAAAAAGTTTGCAAATAGATACAAATCAAAAAACATAGGCGCCAATTAGTGTTGCATAATTTTAGACTTTTTGTTAAAATGTGCATATGTCAATTGTTTTAATTAAAGGTCACACACTTGAAGATGTAAAAAATTCTGTCATAGGTGAAATCAAACCCTATGTGCAGGATTTTTTGCAAAAAAATGTCATTGTTGTCCCTGATAGATATTCGCTAATTGTGGAAAAGTCTGTATTTGATGTTCTTAACATTTCGTCAACTTTTAATATCTTTGTTATGGGCATAAATCAGCTTGCTAAAAAGATGATTGACAGTGCAGGGCTTGACTGCGTTTACATCGACCAAACACAAAGCGACTTTGTGCTTTATCGCGCTATTCAAAATCAAAAAGATAATTTTATTTGCTTTTCAAAAACTTTGAACACTGGGCTTGTTGAAAAAATAAAAAACTCGCTTGCACTTTTAAGGTCATCAAATGTTGAAGCAAAAGATTTGGACAGTTTAAATACAGATGATGTCAATTTGCAAAACAAAATTCACGACCTAAGACTTGTGCTTGAAGAATATGAAAAACTTATTGACTTTCGACTTGACGCCACAAATGTTTTGAAAACTTTTTCAAACTTAATTGAAAACACGCATATGTATGATGACTACAACTTTTATTTTTGTGGTTTTGAAAGTTTCACTTCGCAAGGCTATGACATTGTTAAAAAAATTTGCAAGGTGGCAAAAAATGTCACAATAGGTGTTATCACTCCAACCAAATTTTCAAACAAAAACATCTATGACGACGAGATGCAAAAAGTTCTCACGGCATTTTTAGATGAAAATAAAATTGAATACACTTTAAAAAGCGTAGAGCCAAAATTTGATGGCGACAATGATGCAATATACAAAAACCTATTTGGTCACAGCATAAAAAAACAAAACCTAAAAACAACTGTGATTTCTTTTCCTAAAAAAGAAGACGAGATTGAAAATATTGCAATGCAAATAGCTTACAATGCAAAAAATGGGCTTAAATATAACGAGATGTGTGTGGCGACAAGCAGTACATATTTTCCACTTATTGAAAATATATTTTCTGAGTACAAAATAAGCTATTATATTGACGATAAAATGTCGCTTAGCAATTCGCCAATATATAATTTTATCAAATGTATATTTGAACTTTTGACAGATAAGTTTGAAAAAGAAAATATAGTCAATTTAATTGAAAGTTATTTTTTTGATATCGATAGGCAAAAAAAATATGAAATAATAAATTATGTAAGAGAAAATAATATTAAATACAAAAAAATAACGAAAATATATGACTTTGATGAAAAAATAAAATATATTTTTGAAAAATTAAATAATTTAAAAATAAAAGAAAAATTTGAATATTACATACAATTTTTAAATGAAATTTTCGAGTATTTTAACTTAGAAGATAAGCTTGCGCAAATAAGCCAAAGCTATAAAGACAGTGGCGATTTGCAACTTGAAAAAGTGTATGTGCAAATTTATGATAAAATAAATACATTAAATAAAAAAATATGTGATATTTTGGGTGAGCAAGAAATATCTTTGAAAGACTTTTTTGACTTTTATGATAACGCATTGAAAAATATCAATATAAGCAAAGTGCCACTAAGCGTCGACAGCGTTTTTGTGGGAGATATTTGCAAAAGTTTTTTTGAACCAAAAAATATTATGTATGTAATTGGCGCTACAAGTGATATGCCAACAAAAATTAAAGATGAGAGCTTGATTTTGGACGGTGATATAGAAAAATTGAATAGTATGGTCAATATCAGTCCAACAGTTAAAGTCATAAACAAGAGAAACAAGTTCAGGCTTTTTGACTCGCTTTTAATGGCAAAAGAGCATGTGATAACATATCCACTTTTTGATGAAGATGGCAAAAAAATTGTAAATTCAACTTTTGTTGATGACCTAGTCGCGCTTGGGGCAAACACCACGACAAACGAGGAGTATAAACTTAGCGAAGATATTGAAAGTTTGAAACTTCACGCTCCAAACAAAGTTGTGGCAAGAAAGTATATTGAAAATTCAAAAGCAGGTGCAGACATAAAACAAGCACTAAAAACTTTGGGTGAAGATGTCGAATACACACCAAAGCAGTTTTTCGTGTCTAGCGCAAAGACTATGCTAAAAAACAACAAAATCAAGATAACTCAACTTGAAAGTTATTACACATGTCCATTTAAACACTTTATTTCATATGGTTTAAAACTTGTTGAGAACAAAGACGGCGAGATGCGACAAAATGACTTTGGTAATTTTTTGCATGATTTTTGCAACAACCTTATCAGAAGTGCGAAAAAAAATATTGGCGAATATGACGAAAGTGAACTTGAAGCGCTCATTTTGAATTGTTTTGACAATCTCATAAAAAGCGAAAAATACTTTTTGTTAAACGACGAAGAAAACGAGCTTTCAAAGCAAATACTAAAAAGTGAAGCCATTAGGTTTGGCAAGTTTTTAAGTTATGAACAGAAAAAATCTGATTTTAAAATTTACAAAACAGAATATAAGTTTGACAGTGACCTAAGTGTCACAATTGACGATAAAGATTTTTCCCTTGTCGGAATAGTGGACAGGGTGGACAAGTTTGAAGATTATTATTCTGTAATAGACTACAAAACTGGCTCGCTAGCCTCAAACAATGCACAAATTGCAAACCTTTATTATGGTACCAAAATTCAGGTTTATGTCTATCTTAAAGCGCTCACAAAGAAATTTAACGGTAAGGCTTTTGGTGCGTTTTACTTGCCAATAACAAATGCTTTTTTGGACGATGATAGTGACGCCTATAAACTAAACGGCTATTTTTTGGACGATGTAAATTTGTGCGAGCATGCTGATTTAGATTTAAAAGATAATTATAAAAGCAAACTTTTTGAAGCGTCTTTTTCGACCAGCAAAGAGAATATGAAAAAGGGCATAAAAAAATTACTATCAAAAAAGAAAGTGAAAGAAGAAGACTTTGAAGCAATGCTTGACTATTCATTGGAGATTGTCAAACAGGGCGTAAAAGAGATAATTAACGGCAGCATATCTCCATCACCAATAAAAGACGGGTGCAATTTTTGTGCATATAAAGATATTTGCGGACATGACCAAAGTGTATACAGAAAGAAAACGCTAAAAGTTACTCCATCAACTTTTACGGAGGCGACAAATGAGTGAAATAAAAAAAATACAAGAACAAGAAGATGTAATAAATTCTCTTGACCAAAACCTTGTTGTGTCGGCTTCGGCGGGCAGTGGAAAGACCAGCGTAATGATTAGAAAAATTGTTGATTATATCCTAAACCACGACATAAAAGTCAAAGACATACTTGTTTTGACATATACAAACTTTGCAAGCGCAGAGATGAGGCAAAGGCTTGTGTCTTCGCTAAAAGAAGTTGCACCAAATAGGCAAGATATTTTTGAACAGCTTGAC
>CALWTG010000065.1 GCA_944384385.1 uncultured Clostridia bacterium
AATTCAAATATTGACACCTAAAAAATTTTATGGTATCTTGTCACTAAGTTATGAAAAATTATATAAATATGTTGACCCAAGAAGATGTAATAGATGTTTTAAAACAAAACAATCTAGTTTTGGTCGAAGATAACAAAAAGAAAGTAATAAAAAGAACAAAGCAAGGTATTGTGGTGAGATGTCAAAAGGCAAAGAGTATATCAAAGCAAATTCGCGATATGATAGAAAAATCACTGCCATATGTAAAAAATGCTTTGTTTGATAACAACATGGTGGACGAAGAGCCAGAAGATAATAGCGAAAAAATACTGCTAATTCAAAATTTCGCCATATATGAAGTATTAATCAGTGAAACAAAACAAATATAATACATACTAAGATCAACATATTATTATTTTATGTGTTAAAAATTTCGTGAAGACTATGCTCGTGACTATAATAGCTATCAAAACAAAACACAAAATAAAGAGCAAACTAAATAGAATGTTTTTTATAAAACAATTGCAAACCATAAAAAAGAAAACGCTTACGGGCGTTTTTTTTGTTGCTAAAAACAATTAAAGCCCACACCCTAAAAATATTAAATTTGAATAAATCTCAAAAATTTTTAAAAAATTTTGTTTAAACGCTTGACAAACATAGGGGGGGGGGGGCAAAATAGACATAGACTTATAAAATTTGGCGAAAAATTGTTAAAAAGTTTGATTTACGAAAAATATTCGTATATACTAAAATATAGTACATAACATATTGCTTTTTAATATAGTATATCTGGGTCGTTTGGAAAAGGAGAAGATATGAATAGAAAATTCAAACTATTTTTTAGTTTAGCATCGCTTTGTTTAAGCGTGGCAATGCTATGCTTTGGCGTTTATAGTGCAATGAGTGTCAGTTACACGGTAAACGGTAGCGTTAGTTATGAAGTTAGTGGAGTTTATGTTAACATTAACACAACTTTGTATATGTCAACATTAACAACACTGACTGGCGATTCAAGTCTTGGTTCAAAAGTGAGTGAATTTGAAACTCAACTTAAAAGTAATGGTAGTGCTAGTGTATCAGACACTGCAAAACATTCATACAATTATGAGTATGCGTCATATTCAGAAGAAAGCGGATTTAATGCTGAAACAACTCCAAAATCAGATAATATACCAATCAATTATGGAAGTTACATAGAAGACCAAACAGCATATGCATATTACATAATAGTGAAGATAGAAAATATAGCAGAAAATAAAATAAATGCAGTACTAGACTTAGGTGACACAAGTATGCTTAATAGTTATGTTAAGCCAAACATGACTCAAACAAACATAGATGCAAACTCAATGCAATATTTTGTGATAGGTATGTCATTAAAGGACGCAACAATAGGAGTCAATGAAACATTTAATTATGATATAACAATAACTCCAGGGGAATTGCAAGAACCAACTCTTTATCAACTTGTTGGTGACCAATATATATCCCAGGGCGAAATTCCAGTTGATTCTTCACTAACTATCACTGCAAACAATGCAGTTTCATTTGATTTTTCAGCTATGGCTGATGGGGCAGAACTTCAAGTATTTAATTATAGAATTGATAATTTTTATCCAAAAGCGCCATTTATGGATATTACATCTTTGCAACCACACATATATAATTCAGGTGTGTTTTTATGTGCGTTAAAGGGCAATTATTCTTCTGATGATTCAGAATATGTTGTGTCAACTGTTCTTGAGGTCTTGACGAGTGGGAGTGGTGCAACATTCCCTGTTAGTACAGATGGAACTCTTATAAGCTCGCAAGAAATTTATGATTCTTATTGTACTTCTGACGGAACATTGGAATTTGCTATCGTGTGGCTTTCCGGGGAATCGCAAAACCCAGGGGGGTTACCAATATTGCAAATTGGCTTTAGAAGTGGGGAATATCAATATACATTAAATGAAGATGGCACTTACACTGCTGAATATGTTGGTAAAGAAAAAAGTATTGAGGTCCCAACCGAGTACCAAGGTAAAAAAGTCACAAGCTTCAAAATTGAAACTAATTACATGGAAAGCATAATAGTGCCAGAAGGTATTAAGAATGTTTCAATTTCTAACCATTTAACAAGTGGTTGTACTTTTAATGAAGTGAGCCTTCCAACGACTATAGAAAGTATAGAATTAGACACTACATCATCTACTAGTATGTCAATAAATATTAAAATAAATCTTAATGATATCAATGATTGGCAGAATGAAAAATATGATATTTTAAGATATTATTTTTCTGACGAGAACAACTATAATACATTTTATGGGACAATTTCTTTGTATGTAAATGGAGTATTTGTGCAAGATGCTGTGGTAAAATAATTTTGTCTTTCGCACGCCCAAACGGGCGTGCTATTTTTTTTATTTTTCTTTTAAAAAACTGTTGACAAGTGGGGGGTAAATGTTATACAATTCGATGTATTGTGGCATAAATGCGGGTTGACGCGTGAAGTTACTCTTATTCATGCAAGCGAAAAAGGGATAATTTACGCCGACAAGTTCTGCCAAGAGCAGGGCGACCAACAAAGCCTTTTATTTTTGAGGCCACATGCAAACACACGGCATAGTGTTAAGTTTGTAAAAAGGCATTTACCTATATGGTAAGTTTGTTGGATAGGTTAACGCAGGAGGTTAAAAAATGGCAACACAAAAAATAAGGATCAAACTCAAATCTTATGACCATCAACTTTTGGATCAAGCTTGTTTAAGAATAATAAACACAGCAAACAAAAGTGGTGCTAAGGTTGTTGGACCAGTTCCACTCCCAACCGACAGGGAAGTTGTGACGGTCATCCGTTCACCACACAAGCACAAAGACAGTCGTGAACAATTTGAGTCAAGGACACACAAACGTATGATTGATGTGTATCCAACATCACCAAAGCAAACCGATGCTTTCATGAAGCTTGATTTGCCAGCCGGTGTTGAAATAAAAATCGAACTATAAGGAAGGAGAAGAAAATGAATAAAGCAATAATAGGCAAAAAGCTCGGAATGACACAGATCTTCACGCCTGATGGTTTGGTTGTTCCAGTAACAGTAGTTGAAGCCGGTCCTTGCAAAGTTGTTCAAGTCAAAACACAGGCAAGAGAAGGCTATGACAGTGTTGTTGTTGCTTTTGACGAAACAAAGGAGTCAAGAGTAAACAAAGCACAAATGGGTACATTCAAAAAAGCTAATGTCCCAGCACACAAAGTTTTAAGAGAGTTAAAACTTGACGATGCACAAAATTATCAAATAGGCTCACAAATTCTTTGTGACATATTTAATGAAAAAGACAAAGTTGATGTTACAGGTCTCACACGTGGTCGTGGTTTTACAGGCGTAATTCAAAAGTGGAATCAACATCGTTTGAAGATGACACACGGTACTGGTCCTGTTCACAGAGAAGTGGGTTCAATGAGCGCTAACAGCACCCCAAGCAGAGTTTTCAAAAACAAACATATGCCAGGTCGCTATGGCCACGAGAGAGTTACAATTCAAAATTTGGAAATTGTAAAAGTCGATTCTGCTCGTAACATATTACTCATAAAAGGTTGCATCCCAGGTCCAAGAGGAACTGTTGTGACAGTTTGTGAGGCAGTTAAAGGAGTCAACTAATGAAAGCCAAAGTTTATAACATTCAAAATGCAGAAGTTGGTCAAATAACACTCAAAGATGATGTCTTTGGCGTTGAGTACAATGAACCACTCATTCACGAAGTTGTTGTTGCATACAACGCAAACAACCGTCAGGGCACAAAGAGTGCGCTCACAAGAAGTGAAGTTCGTGGTCATGCAAAGAAACCTTGGGCACAAAAACACACAGGTCATGCAAGACAAGGTTCAACCAAAGGTCCACAATGGACAGGCGGTGGAATTGTGTTTGCTCCAAAGCCAAGAGATTTCTCAAAGAAAGTAAACAAGTACGCAAAAAGATTTGCACTACTTTCAGCACTTTCACAAAAACTTGCACAAAAAGAAGTTGTTGTTCTTGATGAATTCAAACTTGAAAATGCAAAGACAAAAGATGCTCAGGCATTTTTGGACGCATTCAAGCAAACAGACTCAGCACTTGTTGTGCTTGGTGAACAAGACAAGCTCACACAAAGAGCAACAAACAACATTCAAATACTTTCACTCACAACAGCTGATACACTTAATGTTTATGATGTTGTTTCAAACAAAAAGGTGTTTTTGACTAAGTCCGCCGTTAAAAAATTAGAGGAGGCTTATGCACAATGAGAGCACAAGATATAATAATAAAACCAATTCTCACTGAAAAATCTTATTCAGGCATCCAAAACAAAATCTACACATTCAAAGTAGCAAGCGGTGCAAACAAAATTGAGATCAAAAAAGCCGTTGAAAGTTTGTTCGGCGTTAAAGTTGAAAGCGTCAACACAATCAAAGTCAAAGGTAAAGAAAAATCACAAAACACAAGACAGGGAAGAACAGTTGGCAAGAAAAGTGATTACACAAAAGCTATTGTCACATTGAAAGAAGACAGTAAGCCAATTGCATTCTTTGAGAGTTTGTCATAAAAGGAGGATAGTTAGTTATGGCAATAAAATCAAGTAAGCCTACATCGGCAGGTCGCAGATTTTACACTTCGGCAACTTTTGAAGAAGTAACTAAACATACTCCTGAAAAAAGTTTACTTAGAGTAAAGAAAAAGACAGCAGGCAGAAACGCCAGCGGTAAAATTACTGTTCGCCACATCGGTGGTGGAAACAGACAAAAATACAGAGTTATCGACTTCAAACGCAACAAAGACGATATCCCTGCAAAAGTGGTTGGAATTGAATACGATCCAAACCGTAGCGCATACATCGCACTCTTGTCATACGCAGACGGAGAAAAGAGATACATCTTGGCTCCACTCGGACTTAGCGTTGGCGACACACTTATGAGCGGTGAAAACGCAGAAATAAAAGTCGGAAATTGTCTTCCACTTTCAGCAATACCAGTTGGTAGTACAGTTCACAATGTTGAACTTGCAGCAGGAAAAGGTGGACAGTTTGGAAGAAGCGCAGGTGCAAACATAAGCCTTATGGCAAAAGAAGGCAAGTATGCAACACTTCGTATGCCAAGCGGTGAAATGAGAAAAGTTCTTCTCACTTGCCGTGCAACAATCGGAACAGTGGGCAACCTTGACCATGAGCTTGTTTCTCTCGGTAAAGCAGGAAGAACAAGACATATGGGAACAAGACCAACAGTTCGTGGTGTTGTTATGAACCCAAATGATCACCCACACGGTGGTGGTGAAGGTAAGAGCCCAGTTGGACACAAATCTCCTCTCACTCCATGGGGTAAGCCAGCACTTGGACTTAAGACCAGAAAGAGAAAGAAAGCATCAAACAAACTCATCGTTAAGAGAGTTAATTAGGAGTAGAATATGAGTAGATCATTAAAGAAAAAACCATATGTTAACCCAAGACTTTTAAAAAGAGTCGCTGAAATGGATCCTAAAAACAAAAAACCAATAAAGACTTGGTCTCGTTCATCAGTCATTTATCCAGAGTTTGTGGGATACACTTTCGCTGTTCATAATGGTAAAAAACATATACCAGTTTATTGCACATCAGAAATGGTAGGTCATAAACTTGGTGAGTTTGCTCCAACAAGAACATTCAAGGGGCACTCAGGTAAAAAGTCGACTGCCACAACAACGGCAACCAATGGTTAAGAGGTGAATAATGGCAACAAGAATGAAACAAAAGGCAGAAGCGAGACAAAAAGCTAAAGATACTCGCCCATATGCAAAAGCAAAATATATTAGAATGAGCCCATCAAAAGTTCGTATTGTGCTTGACACAATCCGTGGTAAAAAGGTTGAAGATGCAGTAGCAATACTTGAAAATTCAACCACACAAGGTGCAGAAGTTAGCCTTAAAGTGCTTAAATCTGCAATAGCAAACGGCGAATATCGTGGAATAAACAGACAGGATATGTATGTCGCAGAGTGCTATGCAGGTCCAGGACCAACACTCAAAAGACTTGACATACGTGCCAAGGGCAGAGCTAATAGATTATTAAAAAGAACTTGCCACATAACCATAATTCTTGGTAGTGAGCAAAATTAAAGGA
>CALWTG010000066.1 GCA_944384385.1 uncultured Clostridia bacterium
CCAGATATGGTCTTTGACAAACTCTTCTCAGCCTCACCTTTGTTTGCAGAGAACAAAAACTCAACTTTATCAAGTCCGTCGACGGTATAGACATTATGCGCGCTTTCAGATATTGGCTTGAAGCTAACTTTGAATGTCGTGTTTTCCATTTTCAAGTCAGCAAGTTGTTGGAAAACTTGCTTTTCAAGGGCATTTGCAATTTTTACTCGCTTTTCATGCAGTGACAAACTCGCATCATAAAGTGCACTATTTATCTTTTGTTTTTCGGCATCAAGTTTCGCCAAGGTACTTTCAGCGTTCAAAATATTGTCATATTTTGTTTCGGCATTTTTGAGATATGTCAAAATCTCATCAATAGTTGACCCGTATTTTCTTTTTAGTGATTTTATCTGTTCTTGTCTTAAAACCAAATTATCTAAATCTTGCTCAGAAAATTCAAGCGAGCTTAATATTTCTTGCATAGATTGTTCTATGTCCTCAAGCTCTATTTCAACGCTTTGAAGTCTATCGTAAGCAGAAGAGATTTCTGGACTATATGACAAAATTGATGACATAGATGAAAGTGCATTTGATATCTCGGCTGAATTTAAACTGTTAAGGCTAATGTTTAAAGCGGAAGATATTTTCTCTGCATTTGAAAGCTTTGATATTTGATTGTCAAGTTGTTCGTCTTCACCAACGCTTAAATTAGCATTTTTAATCTCATCTATTTGGTATTTAAGCAAATCTAAAGTTCGCTCTCTATCCTCACCAGCTCCACCAATTTCGTTAATCTGGCTTTGCAAAGATTTTAAGTTTGAAAGTAACGATTTTATGTTTTCCTTATCTTTAACAAGAATTTCATTATCAAAACTATCCAAAAGCTTTAAATGATTTTTGATGTTTAAAAGTTCAATGCTATCATGTTGACCAAACATATCATAAAGCGTTTCACCAATTTCTCTTAGCATTGAAACACTGACAACTTCTCCGTTGACTTTAACCGATGATTTGCCGTCTATATTATATGTACGGCTAATGAGCAAAACATCATCACATTCAATGTCAAGCTCTTTGAGTTTATTTACTGTTGAGTGTCCAACATCAACAAAGGTGGCTTTAACAAAAATTTCATTTTCGCCATTTCTAATATCTTCTCTTTGCGCCTTAGCACCAAGAACAAATTTAAGTGCATCCAAAACAATACTTTTTCCAGCACCTGTTTCACCAATCAAAACATTGAAGCCTTGGCAAAATTCAAGGCTTGTGTTTTCAATTATAGCAAAATTTTTTATCAATAACTTTTGTAACATAATCTTATCTTATAAATTGTTCAAGTGTTGCCGAAGCTTTTTGTGCAGAAAGTGAAGTTGGCATTATTACCATAACTGTATCGTCTCCATAAACAGAACCCATAACATCTTCGACATTAAGTTTGTCTATGATTGCACAAATTCCGCTAGCAAGACCTTTGACTGTCTTTATAACACACAAGTTGCCCGCAGGTTTTATCGAAATAACAGATTCTCTAAATATCGAAATGTTTTTGTTAGAAACACTTTGGTCAGTTGATTCCATTAAAGAATATTTGTATTTACCGTCAGGAGTTTGAATTTTGATTAGACCAAGTTCTTTTATATCTCTTGAAATAGTCGCCTGTGTGATATCAAAATTTGCTGCTTTTAAACAAGCAACCAGCTCGTCTTGAGATGAAATCTCCTTTGTCGATATCAATTCCAAAATCTTAGATTGTCGTGATGACCTTGCCACTTTTGTATCTCCTTTAAACGCTGAAACCCTTATAAATAAAGGCATTCAGCCGTCTATGAATAATTATGCACGCATATTTATTCAACCAGTTTGGAATTATTATACAATGTAATTTATAATTATGCAAGCATTTTTTGCATAATTATTCATTTGATTTTTTATGAATATTCACAAATTTTATAAAAATAAAATTGGTATGTAATAATTATGCATACTATAAAAAACAAAAAAAGAATGCCGTAATTCGACATTCCCTTACTTCTTCAAACTCTTATCAATTTGAACGTTTTATATGTTCACCCTACTTGCCAAGCCAAGCTCATTTATCACTGTCTGTATTTTGATTATTGGTAGATTGTTCATCCTCACCTTTTGAATCTTGTGAGATTTGGCTTCCTTCTTCATCGAGCGAAAGTTGTTTCTCTTCTACTTTTGTTTGTTCTTCTTTTGTTTCAGCCTTCTTTGATTTTTTGCCCTGAGGAGTAAACCAACTCATCACTCTACCAACAACAAGCATTATCTTATTGCAATTTTTCATTGCGTACTTCTTGCCTAGTGATTTCCCAAATATTGTCATACTAGCAATTACCGCACTGACCAGCGACGCAATAATTATCCCAAGAGCAGATTCTGAATCAATGGCGATTTTAACTATAATACTTGCACCGGCAGCACCTGACAAAATTCCACACACGTCACCAACGACGTCGGCAATAATGCTTGTAAACTTGTCTGCGTTTTTTATTAGCTTTATTGCTTCTTTCGCTCCCCTAATTTTTTTTGACGCCATGGCCCTGAACGGTTGAATGTCGGCAGCGGTCACAGCAACACCAATCATATCTGTCAAAATTGAAATTGACATAAACACGACAATGACAAGTACCGCGATGACTATTCCTGTGCCACTTAGAAAAAATTCACTCAGCACGCCAAAGCACATAGAAAGAGCAAACGATAGCACAAGCACTTTCAGCGACCATATTAGTTGTTTATTGTTTTGATTTTGTTTTTTTACAGTTTTGCTTTTCGGGTTAGGTTTCTTTTTCACTTTAATTCCTTTTTAAAAATAAAAAAATGAAGGTAACACTTTGAGTAAACCTTGTGGCATAGGTTCGGTAGGATTTCCCCAAACTTCGCACCCACCGTCACCGTATGGGCAGTTTCCTTTTAAGCAAAGGCTTACACCGAATCGCCACTAAGACCACACTATAATCCCCAAAATGTTTGACATAAGTCACAGTCTAGAAGTTTTCCTTGACAGTCTAAGCTGTTCTTAGCTTTTTTTGCAAACTTGATTTCAAATACAAAGTAGATTTATCGATTGGCCGGTCTTTAAATTACCTTAACGCACTATCCCTACAAGTCCACTCAAAGCAGGCTACGCTGCACACAGCTATTTTTGTTTCACCGCAATGCAGGTTCTTCCCAAACAGTGCCACAAAATTATCATGCCACCATTTTGGGTCTCCGCGAAAATTGGGTCGGGGGTTATATGCCGTTATAACTCGCCCAATAATCTTAACTTCCAGCACGCACCCCAATTTGGGCAATCGAAGCACGCACCAGAAACTTCACAGTTGTGCCCTTCGTTGCTTTTTGTATCAACTTCCAAACAGCTAAGGCTGACTAGAATACTGCACCTTCATATTTATTATATCATATATATATGTAAAATTCAAGTGATTTATCACTTCATTTCTCGCTCAACAATGCCGTCAAGTTCTGTGACAAGCTCTGTTATTTTTCCCTTGTTCGTATCTAAAATTTCAGAGCAAGTTTTTGCAATATCCTTTCCTTCTTCAAATAACTTTATGGCTTGATCAAAAGAGCATTCTCCACTTTCAAGTTGTGACACAATTTCTTCAAGCCTTTTTAACTTTTCTTCAAAATTCATTTATTTCTCCTTTTTGGTAACAGTGGCGCCAATCACGCCGTCTACCATTTCAACAACAATATTATCGCCCACATTTACTTCATCAACCGACTTTATTTGATTTTGCTTTTTTATTACTGCATAACCAAGTTTTAATGCCTCATTTGGATTTAACTTATTGAGTTTATTAAAGAGTACATTACATTTGTTTATAATATCATTATTAAACTTTTCAGCATTAAATTTTAGCTTCATTAAAAGCTTCAATAGCACAGTTTGATATGCCGAATTTTTGACCTCAAAATAATGCAACAAATCTTTTGCTTGACTTGTATACATCGTAAATTTATCAACATATATGTCTTGAATAGCTTGTCTTAGCCTTGGCAAAAGCGATTGAAATTTGTCTATTTGCTCACTAACGTTTTTGCAAACAAGTTCGGCAGCCGCACTGGAAGTTGGAGCCCTTAAATCGCTACAAAAATCACAAATAGTAAAGTCCGTCTCGTGACCAACAGCTGAAAGCACAAACTTCTTTGCGCCATAAACTGCATCAGCTACCACTTTTGTGTTAAATGGAGCAAGGTCTTCCAAAGAGCCACCACCACGGGCAACTATGATCAAATCAACATCATAACCATCCAAAAATTTAATGCCTTTGGCAATTTCAAACTCAGCTTCATAGCCTTGCACTTTAACAGGATAAAGCACAATATCAATGTACGGATTTCGCCTTGTCCTAACATTTATAATGTCTTGAATAACTGCACCTTCTCTACTAGTCACGACGCCAATACGCTTAATGTTTTTTGGCATTTCGATTTTATGTGAGATGTCAAAATAGCCTTCTTTTTCAAGACTTTCTTTAAGCTTTAAAAATTGTTGATATAGTTCGCCAAGCCCTGCCTTTTCAATCTTTTGGACATTAAAATTAAGCTTCCCGCCCTTAATATAATATCTAGGCGTACCAGTCAAAATAACCTTATCACCATTTTCATATGAAAAATTAGAGGTGTCGAAACACACGCAAGACATTGTGGCATTTTCATCTTTCAAAACAAAATACGCAATGCCTCTAACCACGCTAAGCCCTGAAATTTCGCCAATTACACGGACATTGAATAGCATCTCTTCAGCATCGAAGATTTGCTTGAAGTATGTTGAAATTTGGGTTACCGTCAACGCTTTTTGTTCCACCTAAATCTCCCCTATGACATTTTTAAGTAAACCATTAACAAAGGCGTAGCTTTTCTCGCTCCCGTATTTTTTAGCAAGGTTGACCGCCTCATTTATAACAACTTTTGGTGGAGTTTGCTTATAGTATTTTATTTCTGCAATTGCGACATCAAGAATTGCTCTATCTACTCTATATAATCTATCAAGTGTGTAGTCTTTAAGGTTTGAAGATATAACACTTTCTATGTCGCTAATATTATCAAGACAACATGACAAAAGTGTTTTGGCAAACTCAATGTCATCAGACTTTGTCAATTGTTCAAAATCAAAAATATCACCTTCGTTGGTTGTTGAACCAAAAAGTGTTTCAAATACTTTACAAAAAACAATTTCTCTTGCGTATGCTCGCATATCTTTTCTCCACACAAAAAATCCACTTTTTATAGTGGATTAATTTTGCTCCTCTGCTTTAAAATCAACACCTACGATATGGATGTTTATTTTATTAACCCTCATCTCAACCATAGAAACTATGTTGTTTTTGATGTTGTCCTGAACTCTGTATGCAATATCAGGAACGTTGTTTCCACTGTAAATTCTTATATACACATCAATAATAAGTTGACCATTTTGAGCGATTTTTAGTTTAACACCAGTTGAATCTGACTTTGAAAACAACTTTTTTAATTTCATCGAAAAACTATCTTGCAAGCTGGAAACACCGCTTATCTCTTTTGTTGCCAATGAGATTATGGACAATAAAATATTTCTATCGCAAGTTATTTTACCTTTATCTTCTTGAAGTTCATTATATAGTTGTGACACTAATGCCCTCGCTTTGTTATATTATTAGGTTTACACCATTTTTTAATAATATAACATACCTAAAAAACTTTTGCAATTATTCTACGGGAATTATTTTAATATTATCAATGGATTTTTGTGTCTGTTCTTGGACTATTGAAACAATTTGAGCAACTTGTGAGCTTTCAAGGCTTGCACACTTAACTATGACATTTATGTTATTTGCAGATGTTGTGACAATGGCGTCTTCAAATCCTTTTGCTTTGATAAGTCCTTCCATAACAAGTTCTGACTCCATTTGGTCAACAATTTCAAGCTTCATAGCTTCTGCATTAGCTTTTGCCTCAGCTGTTGAATCTTCAGAATTTATAATTGCGTCATAATACAAAAGTTCTTGGTCACGAGTTGTTTGTCTATCT
>CALWTG010000067.1 GCA_944384385.1 uncultured Clostridia bacterium
AGAATGTCATTTTGAATATATGCAATATTTCTGTCGCCAAGATTTTTCTTGTATTCATCAAGTGACTTGCCGTACTTTTGTGCTGTTTCAGCAAGTTTTTCATCGAGTTCTTTTTCTGTGACATCAAGTTTTTCTTGTTTTACTATTGTTTCAAGCACAAGTCTTGTCTTGACAACTTCTTTTGCCTGTTCTCTGCGCTCTTCTCTTAATTCTTCTTCTGTGACATTGGCTTGTTTTAAATAATCTTCAAATTTATAGCCTTGATAACTTAATCTCATTGAAAAGTCTTCAATAAAGCTATCTAGTTGACGCTCAACAAGCACATCTGGAATATTGACTTCGCTTGACTTAACAATTGTTTCAATGATGTTGTTTTCATCTTCGCGTTTAAGTCTTGCTGCTAAATTTTCTTCAAGATGTTTTCTTATGTCTGCCTTATAGTCTGCAAGTGTTTCAAACTCAGAAACATTTGATGCGAACTCATCGTCAAGTGGTGGAAGAGTTTTTTCTTCAACTTTTTTGACTGTTACATCAAAAATTGCATCCTTGCCTTTAAGCTCTTCACTGAAATAATCAACTGGGAATGTGACTTTAACATCTTTTTTGTCGCCTTTTTTAAGCCCAACAAGTTGATCTTCAAAGCCTTCAATAAAGGTGTGTGAACCAAGTTTAAGTCTGTAATCTTGTGCAGAGCCACCCTCAAAAGCTTTTTGATCGGTGTAGCCTGTGAAGTCAATCACAACATAGTCGCCGTCTTTGCTTTCACGGTCAACTTCAACATATCTTGCTTGACGCTCACGTGATTGATTGAGTTCTTTCTCAACTTCTTCTTCGCTTACGCTTCCTGTTGCTTTTTTGATTGTGAGACCTTTATACTGACCAAGTTTAACCTCTGGCATTGATTGAACTTCTGCAATAATAACTATTCCGTCTTCATCAAATTTGTCAATCTTTATTTCTGGATTTGATACTGGTTCAATGCTTTTGTCACTAGCAAGAGCGTCAGCATATTCATGAGCGAACAAATGGTCAAGAGCGTCATCATAGAAAACTGATTCGCCGTAGTTCTTTTCAATTATTGCACGAGGTGCTTTACCCTTTCTGAATCCTTCAATGTTGAACTTCTCTTTGTTTTCTTCATATGCGTGGTCAACAAACTTTTCCCAAGTTTGTTTGTCCGCAGTAATTGTAATTTGATATTTGTTGTTTTCTAATTTTTTAATTGTGTACATTTTAAATTTTTCTCCTTAATGTTTTGTCAGTAGATTATAACACATAGTGCTTTAATTCCAAAATTTTTCGCACTAAAATATTTTAGCACACAAAAAATTTATTTAACAAGAACAAAATGTCTAACTTTGTTAAATTTTTGGTGCTTATAAAGAAATGCACAAGTCGGAACTTGTGCAAAACTTTTTTATTGGCTTTATTACCTAAGTATAATAAGCAATACAACGACCACAACTGCTGCGACATAGGCAACCCACCACCAAACGTTACGCTTGTTTTTAACGAAGTAGAAGGCATAAACCATTGTGACTATGTATGCAATACACTCGCCAACCATTTGAAGTGCAGTTACGGCACTAGCACTTACATCGACCAAAGCCAAAATTTTTGCTATGAGCAGTGCAATAGCAACTACCACGATACCGATGAAAGCTAGCATATTCATAAACTTTTTCATAATACCTTGTCATCTCCTTTATATTACATCATATAGTATATTTATTTTATCACAAATTTGCAACTAATTTTTTTGTTTTTCCAAAATTTCAAGTACGTTTTTGAAATAGTCAGGTAGGTCACATGTCAGTGTTATTCGCTTTTTGGTCGTTGGCTGAGTAAATTCAATTTTGTAGGCATGAAGAAGTTGTCCCGACAAATTGAACTTTGACTTTTTGCCATATACTTCATCACCAACAACTGGGTGATGCATATAACTTGCATGAACACGTATTTGGTGGGTTCTTCCCGTCTTCAAATCAAATTCAACCAAGGTGTAACCGTTATATCTTTTCAAAACATTATAGTTAGTTATTGCAATCTTGCCTTCGCCGTCAGGACAAACTGCCATCTTTTTTCTGTCTTTTTTGCTTCGTGCAATGTTTGTGGTTATTGTGCCATAGTCTTCCTTAAAAGCCCCGTCACAAAGTGCAATATAGCACCTTTTACATGACTTTTCTTGAATTTGCTTTGAAAGGTTGACGTGAGCAAAATCATTTTTTGCGATAATCAAAAGCCCAGATGTGTTTTTATCAAGTCTGTGAACAATACCAGGTCGAACAACCCCGTTTATTGTGCTAAGGTTTTTGATGTGATATAAAAGTGCGTTTACAAGTGTGTGATTCTCATTGCCACAAGCTGGGTGAACAACAAGCCCTTGTGGTTTGTTTATCACAACCAAGTCATCATCCTCATAAACAATGTCAATGTCGATATCCTCTGGCGACAAATCAAGTTTTTTCTCTGGCAAATTTGTGTATTCAACTTCATCGCTAGCGCATACTTTATACCCACACTTTGTCACAACTTTTCCGTTTACTTTCACTAGGCTATCATCAATCATCTTTTGAACATGTGAGCGTGTGACTTCTTTAATCTCATTTTGCAAAAACACATCAAGCCTAACATTCCCTTCATTAACTGTCACTTTCATTTTTCTCACCGCTTTTTTTCTTGCGTTTTTTGAACTCAAACAAATTATCAAAAAACAATAAGTAAACTAAAAACATAATTACGCCTATAGTTAGACATGCATCGGCAATGTTGAATGTAAAACTGAAAAAACTGAATTTAATAAAATCTCGGACATACCCAAGAAAAATTCTGTCAATCAAATTGCCAATTGCCCCGCCCAAAATTAGCCCAATACTTACGCAATAATATATGCTTTTGTTTTTGTGAAAATAGTTATACAAAATAATGAGTGCAACCATAACTATGGACAAGACAATTAAAAGTGTTGTTTGCCCGCCCAAAATTCCATATGCTGCACCTGTGTTGTGTATTGAAAAAAAACCAAAAAATCCGTCGATTATGGTAATGTCAAAACCATCTGTTATTATTTTGAAAAACAAATCCCAAAATAAACACACCAAAACAACAAGTGTTGTTATGATGCCATAGCGTATTTTATAAAAAAATGGTTTGTTTAAAAATTTCATCAATTCTCCAAATGACAAAATAAAAATGTTTGATCATCACTTTGTTTTATTTTTCCGCCAAGAGCATACACAGCCCCGCAAAAAAAGTCAAGCGACCTAGTGCGTTCTTTTATATCAATGTTTTTTATGTCCACCAAAACATCTTCACCATCTCTAAATTTGTCAACAAGTTGTTGCACTTCAATTTGAGACGTTGGTTGATAAAGTGTTGGCTGTGGCTTTATGCTCTTCAAATCATACTCAGCAACCTGAGTTTTCTGCTTTAATTGTGGTTTTATGTCGTCAGTTTGTTGCTGTTTTCCTTTTTTCTTTTCCCCTTCAAAACCAAGCGTTTTGAAAAGTCCGTTTAATAGTCCCATAATTTCCTCTTATACAAGTTTTTTTGAAATGTTTGCAAGAAGCGTCAACTCATTTTGTGTTATATCTTTTAAATGCGTTTTTTTGAATTTATTAATAACTCCCAAAATAACTTTAAAAACGCTTTCGCCTTCTTGTGTTATTGCTATTTTATATTTTTTTATTCTACTTCCAATTTTTTCAATATATTCATGTTTTTTTAATGTTTTTATTACCCTTGTTGTTATTGCCTTGTCGTTGTCAACATACACATTTAAATCTTTTATTGTAAGTGGCCCTTGTGCCTTTAATGCCATTAAATAAACGGCATGTTGCACTGTTATTTTGTATGGTTTTAATTTTAAATTTATTTCTTCATTTAAATTTTTAAATAATTTTCTATAAATTAAAAATATATCGCATATTTTTTGTGAAACTAACATTTTTTCTCCGATTTTTTACATTTTTTCAAGCGTATTTATTGCGAGCAAATCCATACATTTTTGTAACATATTTTTTGTGAATTTTGTAAGCATAATTTTTGTATGTTTTTTTGTACTGTCCTTTTCGTAAATTATGCTTGACTTTCCATAAAAAGTATTAAATTCATTTGCAAGAGAATATGCATAGTCGCACAAAAATGAAGGTGCATTTTTTTCATATGCACTTGTGACTGAGTCTGTGAACTTTATTAAGCAAAGCGCAAGCCTTTTATCTTCATCTGACAAACTAAATTTTGCGTCACAGTCATCAGCTTTTGCAAGCACTGAATTTGCCCTTGTTATTGTGTACAAAATATATGGCCCCGTCTTGCCTTCAAATGAGCAAAATTTGTCAACATCAAAAACAAGGTCTTTTGTCCTAAGCACAGACAAATCAGCAAATTTGAGTGCAGAAATTGCGACAACTTTTGAAATGTTTTCAATCTCGGTATCTGAGTAATCTGGCTTCGACTGCTTAACTTTTTCAAGTGCTTTGTCCACAACCATTTGCATAAGGTCGTCAAGCCCCATCGCCTTGCCGTCACGAGTTTTGTATGGCTTGCCGTCTGGTCCGTTCATTGTTCCAAAGCCAACAAACTGCAAATCTATGTCTTTTTTCAAAATGTTTATTTTTTTAACACATCTAAACACCTGAACAAAGTGAAGTTCTTGCCTGTTGTCAACAACATACAATATCTTATCAACACCAAACTCCCTGTCACGCTGAACAATTGTCGCAAGTTCTGTCGTGCTGTAAAGAGCAGAGCCCGCCGAGTTTAATAGCATAAATGGTGGTATCTCAGCCTTGTCACCTTCTTGTGCAACATCAACAATTGTTGCGCCGTCACTAACACGCGAATAGCCATTTTTGATGACATAGTCAACCACTTCGTCTTGATAGTTTTTGCTATCACTTTCACCAAGCCAAAGGTCAAAGTGTGCATTGAGCTTGTCGTAGTCTTGTTTTATAGATTTTTTTGAAACTTCAATAATTTGTTTCCAAAGAGCAACATATCCACGCCTGCCCTGTTGAAGGTCATAAGTTATTTTTTTGACTTTTTCGTGCAAAACTTCATCAGTTTTTGCCCTTTGACTTATGTTTGGATACATGACTTTAAGTTCGTCCATTGTAAATGGTGGCTGGCTCGGATATTCCCCTGTGTAATTTTCGTCAAAATAAACAAGATTAGGATTTTTCTCCCAAACTGCGTAGATTACCATACCCATTTGAAGACCCCAGTCGCCAAGATGAACATCGCCAATGCAATCATCGCCCATGTATTTTGCAATACGCTTTATACTTTCGCCAATGTCTGCCGAACGAAGATGTCCAACATGGAGTGGCTTTGCACAGTTTGCACCGCCATAGTCAATAAGCACTTTTTTACCTGTTGGCTTTCTTGCATCAACAACATCTGATAAATACTCTTGCAAGTACTTAGCAAGATATTCGCCATCAATAAAAAAATTTATGTAGCCTGGGCTAGCAACTGTGATATTTTTGATTATTCCTTCGCCGTCGATATGTGCAACAACATCATTTGCAATAGCCAAAGGAGATTTGTGATACTTCTTTGCAAGAAGTAATGGAGTTTGACACTGAAAATCTCCAAAATTTGCGATTGCACACTCGCCAACAGTCACATCGTCGTCATAGCCAGCGTCACGAAATGCCTTCAAAAAAATTTGTTTAAGTGTTGTGTTTAATAATTCCATAAAAGCCTCACTAAATATTACAATACCACCGTCCGTTTGTCAAATTGTAGATAGACATAAAATGAAAATTAAATAGTTGACATACTAAACAATTTTTGATAGTATAATAAAGATTGATATATGCGGATGTGGCGAAATTGGCAGACGCGCAGGACTTAGGATCCTGTGGGCAACCGTGGGGGTTCAAGTCCCTTCATCCGCACCAGAAAAGCCGAGCCATATGGCGAGGCTTTTTTTATGAGTGTGGCGAATCTCAGCGTCTGCCATGGGGCCCCCGAAAAGTATCTAAAAAC
>CALWTG010000068.1 GCA_944384385.1 uncultured Clostridia bacterium
GTGGACAATAACTTAAAGATTTTGCCTGTAATTAACAAAATAGATTTACCAAGTGCAAATGTTGAAAAGTGCAGAAAAGAAATAGAAGATGTGCTTGGAATTTATGCCGAAGACTGTCCTGCAATTTCTGCAAAAGACGGCATAAATATTGATGAAGTACTTAAACAGATTATTGAAAGAATACCTGCTCCAAAAGGTGACATTGATGCTCCACTTAAAGCACTTATTTTTGATAGCCTTTATGACAATTTCAAAGGTGCTATTTGTTTTGTTAGAATTTTTGACGGAACTGTTAAAGTTGGCGACAAAATAACTATGATGAAAGTAGGAAAGACTTATGAAGTCACCGAAGTGGGCGTTTTCACTCCAAAAATGAAACCAAAAGATGTTTTGTCATGTGGAGAAGTTGGTTACATCTGTGCAAGCATTAAAAACTTGTCTGACACAAAGGTGGGCGACACAATAACAAACGCAGACAATCCAACGAAGTCAGCGCTTGAAGGCTACAAAGATGTTCAACCCGTTGTGTTTAGTGGTATATTCCCAGTTGATGGAGATAAATATCAAGAACTTAAAGAGGCACTTGAAAAACTTAAACTTAACGATGCAAGCTTGAAGTTTATGCCAGAAACTTCTGTTGCTCTCGGCTTTGGTTTTAGATGCGGATTTTTGGGACTTTTGCATATGGAAATAGTCACCGAGCGTCTTGAAAGAGAATACGGCGTTGATATCATTACAACAGCTCCAAGCGTTTCATATCATGTTTACAAAACAAACGGTGATATGGTTGAAGTCAGTAACCCATCTATGCTACCACCACCAGCAGAAATTGACAGAATTGAAGAGCCGATGATAAAACTAGAAGTGTACACGCCACCAGAGTATGTTGGTGCGGTTATGGAGCTTTGTCAGGATAAGCGTGGTGAGTTTGTTGATATGCAATACATTGAGAAAACAAGAGTTGTCCTTAAGTATCATATGCCACTTGCAGAAATGATATATGACTTTTTTGATAATTTAAAAAGTCGAACAAAAGGCTATGCAAGCCTTGACTATGAACTTTATGGTTTTGCTCCAAGTGAGCTTGTGAGACTAGACATTCTTTTAAATGGCGAGCCTTGTGATGCCCTTAGTATGATAATTCATAAAGACAAAGCTTATGCTCGTGGAAGACAAATTGCTGAAAAATTGAAAAAGATTATTCCAAGACAGCTTTTTGAAGTTCCTATTCAAGCATGTATTGGTGGGAAAATTATTGCACGAGAAACAGTTAGCGCAATGAGAAAAGATGTTTTGGCAAAGTGTTATGGTGGAGATATTTCAAGAAAGCGTAAACTTCTTGAAAAGCAAAAGGCGGGCAAAAAGCGTATGCGCCAGTTTGGTTCTGTTGAACTTCCTGCTGAAACATTTATTAGTATTTTAAAGACAGATGACAATGACTAATGCAATGATTTATATTCATATTCCATTTTGTGACAGTAAATGCTTTTACTGCAATTTTGCATCTGGAATTTATGACGATAACACTAAAAAAAAGTACTTTGATAAGCTTATTGATGAAATAAAATTTAATGCAACAAAAGATTTTAATATAACATCAATATACATCGGTGGGGGTACGCCATCAAGCGTTGATGCTGATTTCATTTCTCGTATCATACAAGTCATCAAAGAAAACTACATTGTTGACAAAAATGCCGAAATAAGTATGGAGGCTAATCCTTGTTCACTTTCAAAAGAAAAGCTGTTGAAATACAAACAAATAGGAATAAATAGGCTATCAATAGGAGTGCAGTCGCTAGACGATAATTGTTTGAAATTGATTGGAAGAAGGCACACAAAGAAAGAAGCTATTGAAAAAATCAAGCTTGCTAAATCTTGCGGGTTTGAAAATATAAACTGTGATGTGTTAATTGGAATTCCTAGTCAAAATTATAGAAAATTAAAAAACACAGTTAAAAATTTGGTAAGACTTAAAGTGTCACACATATCGGCCTATATGTTAATAAATGAGCCAAACACCCTACTGACAAAAAAAATTGAAAATAACGAAGTAAAAACTGTCAATGAAGACAAGTGTGTCGTGTTTTATGATAAAATAGTGAAATTTTTGCATAGACACGGCTATGAAAGATATGAAGTGTCTAATTTTGCAAAAGACAACAAAATGTGTAAGCAAAATTTGGGATATTGGCTTGGGACTGATTATTTAGGATTTGGTCTTGCAAGTCATTCATATGTGAACGGCGAAAGATATTTTAACACTTCTAATTTAAAAGAATATTTAAACAGTGATTTTAATTACAAAAAGCACAAATTATCAAATCAAGAGAAAATAGAAGAGCGTATTATGCTAGGCCTTAGAACAAAGTTTGGAGTTAGTATTGAAACTTTGAAAAATCTTGGCTATGACATAACAAAATCAAAGAAAAATGAACTTTATATGTTAAAATCAAACAATTTTATAACAATAAACGACAATAAAATCATAGTTAACAAAAACAAGTTTGGAGTTTTAAATCAAATAATTTTAAAATTGTTACCATAATTAAAAAAAATAGTTGCAAAATATAATTTATTGTGTTATTATATGTCAAGTAATTTTACTTGACAGGTGGCATATGAGCGTAGAGCAAAATGTTGAACTTGGAATACTTCTTGATTTGTATGGAAGTTTTTTGAGTGAAAGGCAATTTGATATTACATCGAGTTATGTAAACAATAATTTGTCACTGGGTGAAATTGCTGAGCAGTACAATATTTCAAGAAGTGCAGTACTTGATGCACTTAACACTTCAAAACGCAAGCTTTATGACTACGAAAGTAAGTTGAAATTGTATTCACTCAAAAAGTCGCTTGAAAGTGCAGTTAAACTTGATGACAACATGTGCAAAAATCAAATTAAAAAAATTTTGGAGGAGTTTTAATGGCTTTATTTACAAGTTTAAGTGAAAAGATGTCTCATATTTTTTTATAACTCATCATGAGGGGGAAGCTCACTGAGCTTGAAATTAAAGAGGCAATGAGAGAAGTCAAACTCGCACTTTTGGAAGCTGATGTCAACTATCTCGTTGTTAAAGATTTTATAAAAAAAGTTTCCGAAAAAGCGGTTGGTGATGTTGTTCTTAAAAGTTTGACCCCAGGCCAACAGGTCATCAAAATTGTCAATGAAGAATTGACAGCACTTATGAGCAGTCCAAATCAAA
This sequence comes from uncultured Clostridia bacterium, assembly GCA_944384385.1. Taxonomy (GTDB): domain Bacteria; phylum Bacillota; class Clostridia; order Christensenellales; family UBA1242; genus UBA5893. Next base: position 3,207 of record CALWTG010000068.1, read on the forward strand.
AACTTATGGTGGCGCCAATGCCTCCAACTGTGATTATGATGTGTGGACTTCAAGGTGCAGGAAAGACAACAATGTGTGCAAAGCTTGGTGCCTATTTGAAAAAATCTGGCAAGCGTCCACTACTTGTTGCGTGTGACATTTATAGGCCAGCAGCAATAAATCAGTTGAAAGTTGTGGGCTCACAAGCAAAAGTTGACGTTTTTGAAAAGGGTACACAAAATCCTGTAAAAACAGCAAAACAAGCGCTTGAGTTTGCAAAATCTCAAAACTATGACACAGTGATAATTGATACTGCTGGTAGACTTCACATCAATGAACAGCTAATGCAAGAATTAAAGGACATTAAAAGTGAAGTGAAGCCAACTGAGATATTGCTAACAGTTGATAGCATGACAGGTCAAGATGCTGTGACGGTTGCTGAAAGCTTTAACAATGACCTTGATATTACTGGCGTTATTCTTACAAAGCTTGACGGAGATACTCGTGGTGGTGCAGCCCTTTCTATTAAAGCAATAACACAAAAACCTATTAAGTTTTGTGGCGTTGGTGAAAAAATTGGCGACATCGAACCATTTTATCCTGACCGTATTGCATCAAGAATACTTGGTATGGGCGATGTTTTGAGCCTGATTGAAAAGGCACAAGAAGCAGTTAGTGAAGAAGAGCTTAAAAAGTTTGAAAAATCTTTTAGAGAAAATTCATTCACATTTGAAGATTATCTTGATCAACTTGAAAGGTTGAAGAAGATGGGCAATATCAACGACCTGATTGCCATGATACCTGGGCTTAGTGGAAAGCTTAAAGGTGCACAGGTTGATGAAAATGTTTTAAAGAAAAACAAGGCCATTATCCAAAGTATGACAAAAAAAGAAAGGCTTAATCCTGACCTTATTAAAGGCAGTCAAAGAAAGCGTATTGCACTTGGAAGTGGCACGACAATAACAGATGTTAATCAGCTCATAAAACAGTTTGAACAATCAAAAGAGATGATGAAACAAATGAAGAACAAGAAGGGTATTGCTAGATTTTTTAATTAGTTATATTAGCAAAAAGTTAATATATAAAAAAACATAAAAGGAGATAAAAAATGGCATTAAAAATTAGATTGACAAGACTTGGAGACAAAAAGACACCTTTTTACAGAGTAGTCGTTGCAGATTCAAGGTCACCAAGAGATGGTAAGTTTGTTGAAGTTATTGGAACATATAATCCATTGACAGAACCAGCTGAAATCAAAATTGACAATGAAAAAGCAGCACAATGGCTCAAAAATGGTGCACAACCAACAGATACAGCCAAAGAATTGCTAATAAAAAGTGGCGTTATTGAAAGAAAATAACTCATAGAGGAGTATTATGGAGCAATTAGTTGAATACATTGTTAAGAGCTTGGTTGATGATAAAGATGCTGTGAAAATTTCAACAGAAAGAGATGGCAGTGAAATCAATATCATTGTCAATGTTGCTGAAAACGATGTTGGGAAAGTCATAGGCAAAAATGGAAGAATTGCTCAGTCAATTAGGGCAATTGTTAAATCCATATCAGCCAGAGAAAAAATTAGATACAATGTAAAAATAAATAAATAGGCATTTTTTTGCCTGTTTTTTATATGGAGAGAGTATGAGATATATTGGCACAATAGTCAAGCCTCAAGGTGTCAAAGGTGAACTAAAAATTTATCCTGACGATAAAAATCTTGAAATTTACAAAAACATAAAAAATATATACATTGACAATAAAAAAATCGCTATCAAAAAACTTACTTTGAGGCAAGGTTTTTTATATATGTTTATTGATGGAGTAAGTGACAGGAACATGGCTGAAACTTTAAGGAATAAAGAAGTTTTTGTTGATGACAAGGAGCTTACTTTAAAAGATGATATGTTTTTTATTGAAGACCTTTTGAATATGGACGTAGTTTCGACTGATGATGAATTTTTGGGTACAATCACGGACATTCAAAGCTATGGTGCAACAGATGTAATTACCATACTTGACACTGACAATCGTGAAATTATGTTGCCACACCTAAAATCAATTTTTTTAGGGGTAACTAAGGGCAAAATGGTTGTAAATAAATCAAGATTTGAAGAGATGAAAACATGCATAGAATAACAGTATTGACATTGTTTCCCGAGATGTTTGATGCAATAAATCACAGTATCATAAAGCGAGCGCTTGATAACAATATTTTTGAAATCAATGTTGTAAATATTCGTGATTTTTCAAAGGATATTCACAAAAAATGTGATGATTATCCATACGGTGGTGGTGCTGGTATGGTTATGATGGTTCAGCCAATTGTTGACGCATTTAAAAGTTTGAACATCAAAAATCCAAAAGTGATTTACACAAGCCCCCGTGGTAAAACATTTAATCAAAGTATGGCTAAAAATCTAGCTAGTTATGAAGATATAGTGATTTTGTGTGGACATTACGAAGGAGTTGACCAGCGTGCTATTGACATTTTGGGCGCAGAAGAAATTTCAATTGGCGACTATGTTTTAACCGGAGGAGAATTGCCTGCAATGGTCATGATTGATTCACTTGCAAGAAATATTGAAGGGGTGATAAACTCACAGTCTTTGGAAGATGAAAGCTTTTCAAAGGGGCGTTTGGAATATCCTCAGTATACAAGACCGGAAGAGATTGAGGGTTTGAAAGTTTCAGATGTAGTAT
>CALWTG010000069.1 GCA_944384385.1 uncultured Clostridia bacterium
TATTGTACTGAGTTTTTATGTTTTCATAATTTTCGTCAAACTGTCTATCTATGCTTGCTTTATTTATTGTATTTCGAGTGTTGTAAAATTCTTGATAAATTGCATTGACAGAATTTCCAGAATATGAGAGCTTGGTCGTGTTTTGGGTTGGAGAATAAACTATGTTAGTCAATATCAAAGTTATTATTAAAAGGGCAGTCAAAATAAATATTGACGGTCTATAAAAAATTTTATTAAATTCTGCACTTGCAAGTCTAAAAACTTTTTTCATATTTTCTCCTAACTTATTGATGTGCTATTATTTTGATTGATGATGCTCAAAAATACATCTTCGAGTGAATAGTCAACGTCGCCAGCGCCATAAACAAGGACTTTCTTTTGCGTTAGCATAACAATCATCTGAGGTAAACTATTTTTATCTTTTGCGGTGATGTACACATTGTTGCCTTGAATTTTGACTTTTGCACCAAAGAATTGAGTAATAAGCTTGCCAGAGTAGTTAGGTGCGTTGCACTTGATGTATTGTGAACCAGCTTGAAGGCAACTGTGCTTAATTTCTTCCATTGTTTTGACTTGAATGATTTTTCCTTTGTCAATAATTGCGACAACATCACAAAGGTTTTCCATCTCTCCAAGAATATGACTTGAAATTAAAATAGAAATTCCTTCTTTATAGGCAAGTTGTTTTAGCATCATTCTAAATTCTCTTATTCCGTTAGCGTCAAGACCATTTGTTGGTTCGTCCAAAATGAGCAGTTTTGGCTTGCTAAGTAGTGCCTGTGCAACGCCAAGACGCTGTTTCATGCCAAGTGAATATTTGCCAACTTTGTCTTTTATTCTGTTTGAAAGTCCAACAAGTGTTGCCACTTCATTTATTCTTTGAGTTGATACATTCCCAGAAAGCTTAGCAAAAAACTTCAAGTTGTTATATCCCGAAAGATATGGATAAAAAACAGGAGTTTCAATCATTGCTCCAACATTTTTTATTGCTTGCTCGAAAGAGGTTTTAACTGACTTGCCACAAATATAGGCATTTCCAGATGTTATATGAGCAAGACCAGTTAGCATTTTTATTGTTGTACTTTTGCCGGCACCGTTTGCGCCCAAAAATCCCATTATTTGTCCAGGAAAAACGCTTAGTGATATGTTGTCAACAGCAACTCTATCACCATACTTTTTGGTGAGATTGACAATGTTTAATATTGGTTTTACACTTTGTTGTTTTGTTTCCACTATATTCTCCATTATTCTTCTTCAATATCGATTAGAGTTTCATAGACATTTTCATATATTAAGTGTGCTTTATCTCTCCAAATGTTTGTTGCACCAATTGCGCTTTGTCTTGATGGTGCTTTGATTTTGATTTCAAACATAGGTTCGTCAATAAGTGCAGAGCGAATTTTTAGACAAACTGTGTAGCTTCCGTCAGAATTTCTGTCAATTGTGCTGACATATTCTTGTGAGCGTTTGAAAGCCATTCTATTTTCTTTGACATATTCAGTTATTTGGTCGCGAAGGTCTTTGTCAATTCTTTCGTAGAAATGTGAGAGGCAATTTCTTCCGGTGTAGGTGATGGTGTAGCGATCTTCTTCACTGTTGCCATTTGTTTTATATATAAATCCCGCTTCGACCAAACTAAATATAATTTCTTTGCACTCCATATAGTTGTCTATCCAGTTGTTTTTTCCGTAGCATATATCTATTATGGATTGTTCAGTCAAAGGTATTTCAATCTTTTCCAACACAAACAAAACTATTAGTTTATGTAATGTTGTCTCTTGTTCTCGGTTGTCCATTTTTTCTCCGTTTTTTATATGATAACACATGGCAATATTTTCGTCAAATATATTAAATTACAATATTAAGTTGAATATTTAATATTAAGTTGAATATTTTGTATAGTTATGATAAAATACAAAAAAGTACTAAGGAGAAAAAATGTTAAGTGACAGTGCATTAAAAAATGTTCACGCTTGCATCGCAAGTTGTGATGAATTAATAAATGGTAGATTTATTTTCGCAGAAAATTTAATTGCAAAAATTTTGCAAAATATAAGTGATTCAAAAGAAATTTATGAACTTATTGCAGAGTGTATGCAAAACTTCAATTTTGATAGGGAGTTTAACAGGGCGAAGGTCAAGTTACCAACAAAAGACGGATATTTTGTTATGCCTGAAAGTAAAGCCATTGTGCTTCCACTTGTGTTTTGTATTTTTGTGGACATAAGAGATAAAAAACTCAACTTCCACGAGTTTTTGAAAAATTACTTTACTAGCGAAGATATGAACGAGTTTGAAAACTTTGCACAAACAGTGGTTGTTCCGTTTAAAGAAGCAATTAAATATTGTTTTGACTTAGACAATCAAAGTCATAGTCTAGACGCTCCAAAAGTAAAAGACCAAGAAAAGAATGATGAAAAAGAAGAAGATGAGCAAAAGGCAAAACCAAAGCAATACACTGACACTACTCTTTCAAAGTTTATGGCAGATGCCAACATTATTTTGAAGCAAATGAATGATGAACTAAGCTTGGATAGAAAGGTCAAACAAGACTTAAAAAATGATTTGCAGTATTTGATTTTATGTATGCAAGATTGCGTTAACAAACTTGACATAAAAAATCTTAGTGCCTACATTGTTGCACTTTCTTATATGTCAGTAAAGGCACATTCAATAAGATTTTTGGTCGCAGATTTAAAGCAAAAGCTTGGTGAATATTACTCAAATTAGTGCAATTGCAAGAATGGCACATATGATGCAAGAAAATATCATATGTGTCATTTTTTGTTTGATGAAATATCCATATCCAGTTATATCTTTCAAAAAAGCCATAGATTGCATTGCTGTTGAAATGCCACCAAAAGATATAATGGCACTACACAAAACTGTTTTTGCATATAAAGACAGTGAAAGAGAAGATATGTCAATGCAACCTTTTGTTATTTCAAGCATACCATTAAGCACTGCCGATGAAACGCCTTTGTCAATGCCAATATAGTTAAGTAGGGTAACGATAGGATAAAACACATTTAAGATATTTAAAATCTCAATTAAAATAAAAGCTATTGCAACAATACCACCAATAAGTAGCACAGAGAAAATGCTATCCATAACGCAACTTGAAAGAGTTGCATCGCTTTTCATATCTTTAATCTCATATGGCAAGGTTATGTTTTGACTCTTTTTGCCTCTGTATAATAGTCCATTTAAAAGTGCTCCGAGTATGTGTGACGCATACAAAATATACCCAGCCTGAGCCGATAAAAGCATACCCACGCCAACACTTCCAAGTATGAACATGGGACCAGAATTTGAAGTGAAGGCAATGCACTTTTTTGCATCATCTTTTGAAAGCATTTTGTTTTCGTATAAATCAGATATGAGTTTACTTCCAACTGGATAACCTGTCAAAATACTCATTACAAAGGCATATGACGAAATTGGTGGGGTGTTATATGTTTTGTACATAAGTTTGCCAAAATAGTTTGAGATATTTTTGACATATCCAAGTGATGTTAAAAGTTTAGTGAAAATAAAAAATGGCAATAATGAAGGAAGAAGCACAGTTGCCCAAACCGTTATTGCATCAAAGCAAACACCAATGTATGTTGTTGGTGATGAAATTATGGCTATTAAGATGACGATTATGGCGATGGATAGAAATTTTTTCATAAAACTTTTTGACAAAGTAGTTGTCGTTATTGTACTATATGTGTGAAGCGTTTTACTTAGAAGAGGGCATATGAATTTTTTTAAATATCTAAGAAACAAAGCGAAGCAGTGTCAAAAAACACTAATATTTCCAGAGGCTGCATTTTCTGATAGAATAAAAGAAGCTGTTTTGTATCTTAAAAAACATAATATTTGTGATGTTATTTTGATTGGCGATGAAAGTTCACTAATTATGCAAAATAAAAAGTTTAAATCGTTCAAGATATTAAACCCAAAAACATTTGAAAAGACAGAAGAACTTGCCAAGGCTTTGTATGAGGCAAGAAAAGAAAAGGGTATGACGGCGGATGAGGCTGAAAAGTTTATTTTGGACCCATTTTACTTTGCTACAATGCTATTAAAGTTTGATTATGCTGATGGTATGGTCGCAGGGGCAGAAGTTCCGACGGCGACAACATTTAGACCTGCTTTGCAACTTTTAAGGGGTGATGACTTTGTAAGTTCATATATGCTGATGGTTGGCAAAAATAGCTTGACAGACAATCCATTTGTCTTGGCTGACTGTGGTCTTACCATTGAGCCGACAAGTGACCAGCTTTGCAAAATTGCACTTAGGACTGCCGAAGAATTTAATAAACTGACAAATATTACTCCAAAGGTTGCCTTTTTGTCTTACTCCACTAATTCAAGTGCAAAAGGTGACAGCGTGGACAAAGTAAAAAGCGCATATGAGCAGTTTACAAAGCAAAGTGATATTTTGGCACAAGGTGAGGTTCAGCTTGACTGTGCTCTTCTTGAAAATGTTGCAAAAACAAAGCTTGGTGAAAATGCCAAGTACTATGGCAAAAATAATGTTTTGATATTTCCCGATTTAAATTCGGCAAATATATGCTATAAGGCAATTTCGTATTTTGGAAACCTTAGCGCAATTGGTCCAATAGCGGTTGGCTTTTCAAAACCAGTCAATGACTTGTCAAGAGGCGCAACTGTTATGGACATAGTAAATTTATCAGCAATCACAGTATTGCAATGTAAGGAGAAAAAATGAAGGTATTAGTTATCAATGCAGGAAGTAGTTCACTCAAATATCAGCTTTTTGATATGGACGGAGAAAAAGTAATTGCAAAAGGCAATTGCGAAAAAATTGGTTTAGCTGATTCATTTGTTGTGTATAAGGCAAATGGACAAGAAAGGGAATTTAAAGTCTATATGCCAACACACACAGAAGCCATCGGCGAAGTATTTAAAGTTCTCACAAATAAAGAATATGGCGTTTTGAAGTCACTTGATGAAGTCAATGTTTTTGGGCATCGTGTTCTTCATGGTGGGGAAATTTACAAAGACAGTGTCGTTGTAGATGATGAAGTGCTAAAAAATCTTGAAGACCTTAAACCACTTGGCCCACTTCATATGCCTGCAAATATTGCAGGCATAAGGGCATGTATGAAGCTTTGTCCAGACAAGCCAAATGTTGCAGTTTTTGACACGGCATTCCATCAAACAATGCCAGATTATGCCTATCTTTATGGCCTTCCATATGAAGCATATAAAGAGTGGAAAATAAGAAAATACGGTTTTCACGGCACTTCACACAAATATGTGTCTGGTGAACTTGCTAAGTGCATAGGAAAGCCTATTGAAGACCTTAAACTCATAACAATTCACCTTGGCAACGGTTCGAGTGTTTGCGCAGTTAAGAACGGAAAGAGTATTGATACATCAATGGGATTCACACCACTTGAAGGACTTATTATGGGCACAAGATGTGGAGACTTGGACGCATCAGTTCTTGAATACATCGCAAACAAGACAGGCTGGACGCTTAAAGAAATTACAAACTACTTAAACAAAAAGAGTGGCGTACTTGGAATAAATGGCGTTTCATCAGATATGCGTGATAACAATGCACAAATTGAAGAAGGAAACGAAAAGGCAAAATTAGTCATTGAAATGCTTTCATACAGAATAAAGAAATACATCGGCTCATATGCGGCTGCAATGGGCGGACTTGACGGAATTGCTTTCACTGGTGGTGTCGGCGAGAATCAAGAAGATGTTCGTGATTACAGCACATCAGACCTTGAATTTTTGGGAATAAAACTCGACAAACACAAAAACTACAATTTGCCACGTGGCACAGTTGAAGAGTTGACCATGCCAGACAGCAAAGTCAAAATTTATCGATTACCAACAAACGACGA
>CALWTG010000070.1 GCA_944384385.1 uncultured Clostridia bacterium
CAAAAACAATATTGGATCGGTTTGCTTACTTTGGTATGGACTTTGTGTTGTGCTTGTGTACAAAACTTTGAATTCCGCATCGCAAATGAAATATTCTTCATTCCCCCCAGCGTTGACACCAGCCCTTATAGCATAAGTTTCTTCTCTTTCTGCACAGTGAATTGTTATTTTATTTGGAAATACAGTTTCGATGTTTATTACCTTTAAGTATGGATTATCTCTTTCGAGTTTGTCTTGTATGTCTTTTTTATTCAAAGCAAAAATTGAAGTGCCACGCTTAATTGCACTATTTTGCGCTATGCTTTCTTTTGCCTCATCAGAAAAAATGGTTGACTGATTTTTAAAATCAATTTCAACATCTTTTAGCGAAAACAATGTGAAATTCAAAATGACCAAGACAAGTAAAAGTCCAAGTAAGACTCCCCCCGCTATTAGCCATTTTTTATGCCTTAGTAATCCTTTCAATGTTTGCTCCTAACTTTTGTAAATCTTTCTCCATATGATAGTATCCCCTATCAATATGGAAAACATCATCGACAGTTGTGTAACCTTTTGCAACAAGTCCCGCAAGTACCAAACCCGCTCCACCCCGCAAATCTTGACATACTACATTTGCACCATAAAGCATACTCTTGCCTTTTATTATTGCAGTTTTGTCATTTACCAAAATGTCAGCACCAAGTTTTTTAAGTTCGCTAACGTGCTTGAACCTTGACTCAAACAAATTTTCAACAACAACAGATGTGCCCCGTGCCACACTTAACATTGCCATTATTTGTGGTTGAAGGTCTGTTGGAAAACCTGGGTATGGCTGAGTTTCAATTTTTGAAATAGCCTTTGGTCTCTTGTTTGCAATCACCCTTAGTTTATCACCTTTTATGTCTAACTTGCAACAATTATTTTTAAGATTATGTATAAGTGACGAAATATGCTCACAGTTCACACCACTGAGCGTAACATCTCCACCACATATTAGTGTTGCCAAAACATATGTACCTGTCGTTATTCTGTCGGTTATTGGAGTGTATTCTCCGCCGTCAAGTTTTGTCACCCCTTCAATTTCAATTATGCTATTCCCCGCCCCACTTATCTTTGCACCAAGACTATTTAAAAAGTTTGCAAGGTCAACAATCTCCGGTTCTCGTGCACAGTTTATTATCTTTGTTGTGCCTTTTAAAAACACAGATGCAAGCATTATGTTTTCTGTCGCTCCAACTGACGGAAAATCAATACTCACAACTCCGCTTTTCATATTAGTGCCATCACAATATAGGTATCCGTGTTTATCAACTATTTTTGCACCTAGTTGCTTTAAGCCTTTAATATGTAAATCAATTGGCCTTGCACCAATAGCACAACCCCCTGGGTATGGCACTTTTGCCTTTTTAAAGCGAGAAAGTATTGCGCCAAGGCTAAATATTGACGACCTTATTTTTGACGCCAAACTGACAGGAATTTCACTTTTTGAAATACTGTCACATTGAATTTTTACGCAATCGTCATAAATAAATGTCTTCGCGCCAAGGTCTTCCAAAATGTTTAACATTGTAAGTGTATCTTCATACTTAGGAAATTTATGTAATATTATATCTTTATCACACAAAATACAGCCTGCCAAAATCGGCAAAACGGCATTTTTTGATGTTTGAATACTTAGTTCTCCTTCAAGTCTATTGCCGCCACATATAAAAAAACTTTCCATGATAATACTCCACATTAACTTATGCCAAAAGTCTTTTTCCTGTGTCATAAACAATTTATTCGCTTATCCGCAAAACTTATTAAAACAAAAAACTTTTTTAAAAGTTATTTATCTTTGTTTTTTAGTCTTTTCTGTTTTTCTTCTTTATAGGAATCGTACCCACCAAGATATGTTTCAATATTCCCATTTTCTAGTTCTATTGTTTTATCTGCAAATTTATTTATAAAATATCTGTCGTGACTAATAAAAATCAAAGTTCCATTAAATTTTTCTATGGCTTCTTCTAGTACTTCTTTTGCAGGTATATCTATGTGGTTTGTTGGCTCATCAAAAATTAGTGTGTTGATTTTTTGTTGCAATAGTTGTGCAAGCTTCACTCTAATTTTTTCGCCACCTGACAAGTTTTTTACTTTTTTATTAACATCATTTTTATAAAAACGAAAATCGGCTAAAATCGCTCTTGCACTTTTTTCATCTAAATTTACACTGTCTTTAAAACTTTCAAGCAAGGTTTGTTCTTCATTCGAAAATTTTATAATTTGTGGCAAGTATCCAATTTTAACACTTGGACCAACAATAACCTCTCCTTCATATGGTAATTCATTTAACCCCATTATACATTTGATAAGAGTCGATTTGCCACTGCCATTTTTCCCTATTATAGCAATTCTTTCACCTGAAAAAATTTTTAAATTTACATCATTTAAAATAGCAGTGCCATTTGGCAATACGGTTTTTAAGTTAATAGTCTCGATTATTCTCTTGCTGGTCTTTTTCTCTTCGTCAAACTTTATATCTAATTTTTTTAATTGTTTTGGCTTTTCAATAGCTTTCTTTTTCATTCTGTCTAACTGAGTTTGTAAAGCATGCGCCCTATCGCACATCGCTGAACTGTTTTTAGCCATGCCCAATTCTGAAAAGTATTTTATTTGTTTTTCCATTCTTTTCATTATAAGCTGTTGGTCTTTGTATGTTGACATCTGTTTTTCAAAATCTTTTTGTTTTTCTTCTAAATAATTTGTGTAATTAGTTGAATAAACTTTTCCCACACCAAATTCTAAAGATAAAATCTTATTGGATATTTTGTCTAAAAAATATCTATCATGAGAGACAATGACCATTGCCCCTTTAAAAGATTTAATATAATTTTCAAGCCACTCAATTCTTTCTATGTCTAAATGGTTAGTTGGTTCGTCAAGCAAAAACAAATTAGGTTTAATAAGTAGCGCCTTTGCTAGTTGCACAAGTGTCTTTTCTCCACCACTTAATTTATTAAAACTTTGTTCTAGCATATCTTTATTGATTTTAAGACCTTCGGTTACTATATTTATATTTGTCTTTATATCATAACCACCAAGATTTGAAAATTTTTCAACAAGTTTGCAATATTTTGCCAAAACTTGATCGTAACTATCGTCATATGAATTATTCTCTAAATATGACTGTAATTGTTGAATTTGCTCTTCCATATAGTTCAAATCTTTAAAGCAGTCTTTTAAAATATCATAGACACATCTATCATCGTCAACGCTTGACCCTATTTGATCAAGATATGCAACTTTTGCACCCTTTTTTATATTTACGCTTCCGCTATCAATTTTCTCAATGCCTGCAATCATTTTAAGCAATGTTGATTTGCCACAACCATTCGGTCCAACAATCGAAATGCGTTCCCCTTCATTCAAAGTAAAAGAAATGTCCTTGAAAAGTTGGCCAAAGCCAAAATTTTTACTTAATTTATTTACATCTAATATAAGCATATTTATACTCCATTTTGGAGTATGAAATAAAAAAAATCATACTCATCATTTTTTAAACTTGCAAAAACCGTTGCACCTAAGTGTAAGTGCAACCATTTCAAGTTTTTAGTACATGATGACTGTATGAAACCTCATGCCTTTATGATAAACTATAAATAATAAATTGTCAACCATTATTTTTTTTCTACAAATTTTTTTGTTTAAAAATCAAAGTAACACCTATTCTGACAACCATTATAATAACCGCACAATTTGCGTAATCATACTTTCAGTAAAGATAATATACAAAAATTAAAAAATCAATCAACTATAAATTTTTACTAAACTGATTTATTGCATATTGTCCTTTAACCTTGTTGTATAATTCAGTTACCAAAAATTCTCTTGCTTGTTTTTTATTTTGAAAAAGTTTCAAAACGAAATTTTTGTCATAATTTTCAACTAAATATTTTGTAAGAAGGTAATAACTACTATAAGATGCAAAATTTTCATTCAATATATTCTCTATAGAACTATTTAATTCTAACTTTTGTCCATCGTATTGTTTACTTAAAAAGCAAGCAATACCCTCGACTAAATATTTTTCTGTGTAATCACAATTTTTTGATTGATTAAATAAGAAATTTACATAGTGTACATACTCATGTAAGATTGTTTTTTTGTATAGCTCAAAAGTATCATTTTTATGGCTTGGAATATTGGCATAGTCATTAAAAGAGACAATTTTTATTTGATTATTGTTTGAAAATCCAATACACCAATCAGGAACAGTATAATCTTTTTGTAATTTATTACTTATTTTATAATCTTTGTCAAATTCATGTTTGTTTTTTAAGATTTGAATTTTTACTTTATTATTGTTTAATGCTATATCAAAAAAATTAAAAATCATAATAGCATTTTTGTCTAACCAATCTATTAAATCATTTATAATATTTTCATCTTGTTCTTCATATTCAAAAATTGCATATTTGCTTTCTTTTGTCATATCAAACTATCCTTTAAATTTACTTTATCATACATAAAATTTTATGTAAACTGTTTTAATTTATCTAAGAACTTTAATTAGACCTTTATTTCAGACAAAAAAACCAGAAGCGATGTGCTTTCTGGCTTATGAATTGTTTGCAAGTCTGTTTCCTCGAAATGCTGACTTACATTTTCTATACGTAAACTTTTTATATTCAAGATAAATAACACTTCAATATTTTGTTATAACTTGTTTTTTAAATAATAGCATCATCAAAAAGGTAGTGCAAAGACAAACTTATTAACCTTTATTGTTCTTCATCATTTGTACTCTATTTTTTAAATCTTCTACCTCTTTTGCCAAATTATTATACTTTGCTAAATTCTCTTCCATTTCTTGCTTTAGCTCTTCAGTAAGAGTACCCATTTTTTCTGCTTTTTGTATTATCTCTTCCCTTTGAGAATCTAATGCTTCAAGTTCCTTTAATCGCTTTTGTAACAACGCATCTACTTTTATCCAAATATCAATTTTATTTTTCATACTCATTTTCCCCCCATGTCAAATATTTTGTATTGTTCTCTATGCCAATCTCCTGGCCATAACCCACTACCTGCATATTTAAAATCATTAAAATTTGGTGCTTTTAAGATTTCACTTTTTGGATTTTGACGTATATAATCATTAATTGCAGTCCAGTTTGGAGAGATGCCACTTGTCACTTTTCTTATGGGCTTTTCCGGATTTTCTAAATTATACTCTTTTACAAAAGCGCGTATACCTTCCATTGCTTTATCATAAATTGCCTTTCTCTGTTCATCTCTATCCATATACTTTTTATTTACTTCAAAATCATTCGCAACTGCATATCCTTGTTCCCTATTTACATATATGATACCAAAAGATATTATCTTGTTATCAAAATCTCTTATGACAAATGGTTGAATATCAGGGTGAATTATCATTGCTCTCATTGCTCCCGCTCCTGCACCATATAATGTTGCACAACAACTCGTCATACATCCCATAGCAAAGTTTTCAACAGAATCTTTAGACAAAACTTCATAAGTGAAAATTGAAGATGTATCTTCAATTTGTTTTGAAAGAACTTCCGAAGCATCACTTAAAATTTTTTCTCTCATTTGTTTAGTTTTTTCTCTATATTCGTCTAGACTTGAAATTCTATCTTGTGAAATAGGTTTACGTAAAATATCTTGAACTCCACTATTCCTTCTTTCTTCATCGATTTCTTTTGCTTTTTCAAAATGTTTCTGCGTGTAAATGTTATACTGTGTTAAATACTCTGCTATTTCTTTTTCTCTTGGGGTATTTATTCCAACAAATTTATTATTGGCAAATTCTTTTAATAAAAGCTCAACAGTGGGATTTCTCCAATGCATTCTATCTATACCATT
>CALWTG010000071.1 GCA_944384385.1 uncultured Clostridia bacterium
CTCTGAGTGCATTGCGTGATTTAAAATATTGTCTTCCTTGACTGGTCTAAATGTTCCAAGCCCAACATGGAGCATAACTTCAAGAACCACAACTCCTTTCTCCTTTACCTTTTCAAGAAGCTCTTTTGTCCAATGTAGCCCAGCAGTTGGTGCAGCACTTGAACCTTTTTGTTTACTGTATACCGTTTGATACTGTTCATTATCTTCAAGGTCTTTTTTAATGTAATGAGGAAGAGGCATTGAACCTAATTTTTCCAAAATTTCTTCAAAAACGCCTTCATACTCAAATTTTACTTCACAAATACCTTCTTCTTTTATTTTTGTTACAACAGCGCTCAAATTGTCGGCAAATTTGATTACAGTCCCGATTTTTAAACGCTTAACAGGTTTTGCAAGCACTTCCCAATTACTCAAATCTATACGCTTTAAAAGCAATAATTCAATTTTTGCGCCTGTTTCAACTTTGACACCATAAAGTCTTGCAGGAATAACTCTTGATGTGTTTAACACCAAGACATCTCCTGGATTTAAAAAATCTATGATGTCACGAAAAATCTTATGCTCAACTTTATCACTTTTGCGGTCATAGACAAGTAGTCTTGCACTATCTCTTGGCTCTGCTGGAGTTTGAGCAATAAGTTCTTCTGGCAAATAGTAATCATATGTTTTTTTATTTAATAAATCAATCATCTTCGTCTTTTACACTTTTATATATTTCTAGTGATTTTCTTTTTTCGTCACTTAAAGCAAGCCCCAAGTGCTCATACGCCTTAGGAAGTGCAACCCTTCCCCTTGGAGTGCGTGCAATAAAACCAAGTTGCAATAAGTATGGCTCATAAACATCTTCTATTGTTGCATTGTCCTCACCTGTTGCAGCACTTAATGTATCAAGACCGACAGGTCCACCACCAAACTTTTTAATTATACTTTCGAGTATTCTTCTATCGACAAAATCAAGTCCAAGCTCATCAATTTCCATAAGCTTTAATGATTTTTCGGCAATATCTTTTGTTATTTTGCCTTCACCAATAACCTCCGCAAAGTCTCTTACGCGTTTAAGCAGTCTATTTGCAAGTCTTGGCGTTCCTCTGCTTCTTGAAGCCAAGCAATAACTAGCATCATCATCAATATCAATGCCAAGAATTTTGCTTGAACGCTTAATTATAATCATAAGCTCCTGTGGAGTGTATAATTCAAGCCTACATATAACGCCAAACCTATCTCTAAGTGGACCAGTTATCATACCCGCGCGAGTTGTCGCACCAATTAGTGTGAAAGGCTGAATTTTTAGCCTCATGTTTTTTGCAGAAGGACCTTTCCCCACTACAAAATCTAAAGCAAAGTCTTCCATTGCAGGATACAAAATTTCTTCAACAGATTTATTTAAACGGTGAATTTCATCAATAAACAAAACATCACCTTTGTTTAAATTAGTAACAATAGCAGCAAGGTCAGCAGCGTGTTCTATTGCTGGACCTGATGTTATTTTAAGCTGTGAGCCCATTTCGTTAGCTATGATGTGACTAAGCGTGGTCTTCCCTAGTCCCGGTGGTCCATATAAAAGAACATGGTCGAGCGTGTCATTTCTTTTCTTTGCAGCCTCAATATAAACTTTTAATGTGTTTTTAATTTTTTCTTGCCCCACATAATCATCCATAGTGCGTGGACGCAAAGAATTTTCTATTTCAAGCTCACTTGCATTTTTAGTGCTTGTGATAAACCTATTGTCAGTTGCCATCAGTTACCCATTCCTCTTAAAACTTTTGTAATTATTTCTTCAACGCTAGAACATTGTTTTGCATTTTCACGAGCTAAACGATATGCTTCATTTTTGCCAACTCCAAGACTGACAAGTGCGTCGGTGGCTTCATCAATGTAGTTCATATTGACATCTTCACTTTCAACCATAGTGCTTGTTGGAAGCGTTTTGTCTTTAAGTTCAACAAGAAGCCTTTCTGCTGTCTTTTTGCCTAAGCCCTTAACTGTGCAAAGCATTTTTATGTCTTGCCTAAATATTGCATTTGTCAAGTCAACTATTGATATATTTGAAAGTATGCCCATCGCCATTTTAGGACCAATTCCGCTGACAGAAATGAGTTTTAAAAACATATCCTTTTCTTCTTTTGAAAAAAAACCATACAATGTAATGCCGTCTTCTCTCACACTCATATATGTGAAAAGTCTTGCCATCTCATTTTCAAAAGGAAGTTTATTCTGAGTAAAATTACTTACAAAAATCTCATAGCCAATTTGGTTATTCTCAATCACGACATAACCGTCTTGTTTGTCTACAACTTTACCTTCAATGAAGTTTATCATATCATACTCCGTTAATGTTTAAATTTGGATTTATTTGACTATGGCAAATTGCCACAGCAAGAGCATCGGCAGCGTCGTCTGGCTTTGGAATATTTTCAAGCCCCAAAATTGTCTTTACCATAAATTGAACTTGCGCTTTTTCTGCCCTACCTATTCCAGTTAGCGCCTGCTTAATTTGAAGTGGCGTATACTCAAAAATTGGCACATTGTTGTCTTTGCAACTAAGAAGAATGACACCCCTTGCCTCTGCAACAGGAATTATAGTTGTTTGATCTCGAAAATAAAACAACTCTTCAATTGCAACAACATCTGGCTTATATGATGTTATCAATGTTTCTATTGAACTGTATATAATTTCGAGCCTTTCTGGCAATGATAGTTCTTTTGGAGTTGAAACAACGCCATAATCGACCATCGTTGGTTGATATCCACCTTCTATGATGCCATATCCAACTATTCCGTACCCTGGATCAATTCCTAAAATTCTCATTATTACTCTTCACTATTTTCAACATTGTGATATACATTTTGAACATCATCAAGGTCATTTAATGCGTCAAGCATCTTTTCAAACTGTTCAAGCTTTGATTGTTCAAGTTCAACATAATTATCAGCAATTAGCGTTACTTCAGCTGATATAAAATTATAATTTTTAGCTTCTAACTGTTGTTTAACAGAGTCGAAGTTTGATGGAGTTGTGTAAATTTCAATGACACCATCAAGTTCAACAACGTCATCAGCACCAGCTTCAAGAGCGTCCATCATAACAGTATCAACATCTGTGTCGATGTTTTTCTCAACAACCAACAAGCCTTTGCGATTAAATAAATAATTAACACATCCTGTTGAACCAAGCGAACCACCGTGCTTATCAAAAGCGTGTCTAACATCACCAGCTGTACGATTTTTATTATCAGTCAAACATTCAACAATGACAGCAGAACCACCTGCGCCGTAACCTTCGTATGTTATTGATTCATAGTTCACACCAGCAAGCTCTCCTGATGCCTTTTTGATTGACCTTTCAATAGAATCATTTGGCATATTGTTTTGTTTTGCCTTTTGAATTACGTCTTTTAACTTTGAGTTGACATTTGGGTCGCTTCCGCCTTGTTTAACCACAACTGCAATCTCTCTACCTATTTTTGTGAATATTTTGCCCCTTTGAGCATCTGATTTTTCTTTTGTTCTTTTAATATTATTCCATTTACTATGACCTGACATTTTTACCTCCATATGTCAATTGATACATTATAATACTTCCGCTTACCCCTGCATTTAAACTTTCAAGACCATTTTGCATAGGAAGCGATATTGTTTTGTGAGGAAGTTCAATAAGCCTTTTACTTATTCCGTGACCTTCATTGCCTATTACCAACCCAACATTTGCCGAGAAGTTTGCATTGTATATATCTTCACCGTCCATGTCTGCAATAAGTATTTGTTTATTCCAAGATTTCAAAATGTCAACAAAACTTTCATCGACCTCATAAAATCTACACCTAAACAAAGCACCCATCGTGCTTCGCACTGTTTTTTCAAGCGAAATGCTGGCACAATTTATTAGGTATATGTCCAAAAAGTTGGCTCCAACTGCACTTCGAATTAGCGTCCCCACATTGCCTGGGTCTTGAACATTGTCCAAAATCAAGCAATTACCGTCAGGTGGTCTTAGCTCATAGTGTTTAAGTTTTACAAGTGCAACGACACCTTGTGATGTTTTTACATTAGTGAAAGTCTTTAATACATTGTCTGAAACAAGAATGTCTGAATCAGTAAAAATAGTATCAACGCATTTAAGAACAGCCACAACCTCCCAGCCATTCAAAATAGCTTCACTTATGAGCTTTGGACTATCTAGACATAATATATCTTTTTGCTTTGATAATTGCTTGTAATATTTAATTTTCTCATTATGCACAGATGTTAACATATTAACATTATACAAAAAGTTATTTGTAAAATCAAACATTACGCACAAAAAAACACAGACTGATAAAAATCTACACGACTATAAATTTCAATAAATCATTTTACTCTACTGCAAAACAACCCAAAACAGTTTTTAGCTTGCTAAATTACTGCTTTGGGGCATTTTGCGACATCGTTTTATTAGTTTTTTCAGTTTAAGAACTGGAAAATATTATATAACGATTATTTTTTATTGTGTTTTAGTTTGCTTTGCTTGCAACAACAACGAGTGAAGCAAAAGCCTCTGAATCATTCACTGCCATATCTGCAAGTATTTTGCGGTTTAGGTCAATTCCTGAAACTTTAAGACCGTGCATGAAACGGCTATATGAAATGTTGTTTTGTCTGCAAGCAGCATTTATTCTTGTTATCCAAAGTGCACGGAAATTTCTTTTCTTTTGTTTTCTACCAATGTAAGCATATTGTCCACTCTTCATAACTGCTTGACGAGCAATTCTGTAAAGTTTAGATTTTGCACCTCTGTAACCTTTGGCTTGCTTTAAAATTGATCTTCTCTTTTTTAATGCGTTAACTGATCTCTTTATTCTCATTTTAAGCCTCCTTATGCGTGAATCATCTTTCTAACATTGCTTGCTTGCTTACCAGAAAGATAACCGCCTTTTCTTAATTTTCTTTTTCTTGATTGTGCTTTTTTAGCCAAAAAGTGTCCTCTGTTTGGCTTAGCATACTTTACTGTTCCAGATTTATTTACTTTAAATCTTTTCTTTGCACCACTATGTGATTTTTGTTTTGGCATAATATATTCTCCTTTTTAGTTCTTTTTTGGTGATATAATCATTATAATGTTTCTTCCAACAACCTCTGGCTCTTTATCATAAGTGCCATATTCTGATAGCATATCATAAAATGATTTAACAACTTCAATGGCGTTTTTGACATATGCTTGTTGTCGACCTTTCATTCTAAGCACCACTTTAACTTTGTCGCCATCTTTCAAAAAGCGTACACCATGTTTTGCTTTTACTTCTTTGTCATGTGTGTCAATTGTCATTGACAACTGAATCTCTTTTAATGTGCTTACTTTTTGATTTTTTTTGAGTTCTTTCTCTTTTTTGATGGCATCAAACTTGTATTTGCCATAGTCCATAATCTTGCAAACATATGGCGTTGATGATGCTGACATAAGCACAAGGTCAAGCCCAGCACCTTCGGCAATATCCTTTGCTTTGTGCAAACTAACTATACCATACTGTTCACCTTTTTGACCTATCAACCTAACCTCATTGGCAGAAATTTGGTCATT
>CALWTG010000072.1 GCA_944384385.1 uncultured Clostridia bacterium
AAATAAAGGACAATACACATACATAATATCGTTTCAGGAAAATGATCCAGATTTACCACCAAGAGTGATAATTGTTAAAGATGCCAATGTTGCTCGTTTTGGAGATTTTTTGTATTATGATTTTACGCCATTAGATGGTGGAGAACCAATAAGGTATTGGCTTGAATGCCCTATCTAAAACTACTCGATTGAACACAAAAACTATAGAAAAAAACACCAGAAAAACTGATGTTTTTTAGTTGGCGGAAAGGACAGGATTTGAACCTGCGGTGGCTTGCACCACGGCCGCTTTCCAAGCGACTGCATTAGACCACTCTGCCACCTTTCCATAGTCCGAGATAAATAGTAACATAAGTGTGGAAAAATGTCTAGTTAAAAGTTGACATTTGTGCACCATTTCTTATAATTGACTTTGAGGTGAAAATTATGTGTATATTTTGTGATATAGTCAGTGGCAAAATCCCTTGCTACAAAATTTATGAAGATGATGATGTCCTTGCATTTTTGGACACAGCAAAAGATGTTGATGGACACACCCTTGTCATTCCTAAAAAACATTGTGAAAATTTACTTGACTGCGACGATGATGTGATTTCAAAAGTTATGTCGGCTGTCAAAAAAATTTCAAATCATTATGTCAAAGACTGTGGCTTTGACGGCGTGAATGTTCACAATGCAAGTGGCGCTTGTGCAGGGCAGAGCGTACTGCATTTGCACTTTCATATCTTGCCAAGAACGGTTGAAGAACCATTCAACTTTGTTGCTGGACACACTGCAAAACACGAACTAGACGAAATGCAAAACAAGTTGAGGTTAAAAGACTAAGATGCCAAAAATATTCGGAATAGAGCATATCATCTTTATGCTCATAAGTATTGTGGTTATGGTAACTGCACTTATTCTAATATCAAAGTTTGCGAAAAAAGAGAGAACTAAAAGAGTTTTAGTAGTCACTTGTGCACTAATTCAGTTGACGCTGATAATTTGGAACAGACTTTCAGTAATGGAATATAGGGGCGGACTTTTTGACTTTTTGCCAACAACATTTTGTGGAACAACTAGTTTGCTCTTTCCACTTGCAATGATTTTTTGCAAAAAAGATAGTAAAATGCTTCAATTTTTAGCAAGTTGTATGCTTCTCGGCGGTATTTTAACATTTTTCTATCCAGACTTTATTGGTCAAAGTTCATCTGTGTTTTATGACAAAACCATGTCAGGACTTTTACATCACACAATGGGAGTGTTTAATTTCTTTTTGATTTGTGTAACAGGAAACTTCAAACCAAGTATGAAAAATTGGAGCAGTTTGATATTTGGTCTTTGTGCTTTTATGACCTATGGAATATTTATGATTTCAATAGTGGGCAAAAGTGATGCAATGTATATTTATAGTCCGTTAATTGAAGGCACAATATTTAATTGGCCTTTTGTCGGTGCTTTGTTTATAATTTTGTACACAATTGCACTAATAATATATGAGCAGTTTACACTAAAAAAAGAAGATAGGTGGGCATATAAAACTTATGCTAAAATAAAAGAAAAAATAGAAAAAAATAAAAAATAAATATAAAAAAACCCGTAAAATTATATTTTTACGAGTTTTTTTAATATTCTTACTATTTTGTAACTCTTGCTGCTGCTATTGCAAGAGAGCCAGGTCCAATATGACATGACACACTAAGTGATAGTGGGTCAATGTTTTTTACCTTGATATTAGGAATTGCTTTTTCAACTTCTGCTTTGAATTTTTCTGCTTCTACTTCGTTGTCTGTGTGGGCGATGTCAATTTCCATTTCGCCTTTTTGATAATAATCTTTAAATACAGTTTCAAGGTCTTTTTTTACTGCTGCAATCATCTTTGCTTTTGCTTGACCCATGCTGAGTGCTTTTGCAAAAGAATCAAGTTTTTCGCCATGTATTTGAAGAATTGGTTTTATGTTGAGCATTGCGCCAATAAGTGCAACGGCAGGGGTTATTCTTCCGCCTTTTTTGAGATACTTTAATGTATTGACGGTGATATAAATACTGCTGTCAAGTTTTGTTGTTTCCAAATATTCTTTAATTTGACTAGGTGAATAGCCTTCTTTTGCCATATTTAAAGCTTCATAAATGCTTGCTTTTTGAGTTACAGATATACGCTGATTGTCAACAACTGTGACAGAAGGATAATTTTTTGCTATTTCAATTGCGTTGTGGCAAGACTGACTTAGTCCACTTGACATTGGAATGTATATAACCTCATCGTGAGTTTTTAAAGCGTTTTCCCACATTTCTGTAACTTGGTAAGGTGATGGCTGTGATGTTGAAATGTCTGCATTTTGTGCAAGTTTTTCATAAAATTTTTCTTGACTTAAACTAATTTCTTCAAAATATTCCTCACCATTTATTATAAAAGGCATAGGCAAAACATACAAATCTTCATTTTGCTCAGTTAATTTTATACCTGAATTACTATCAGTAACAATTGCTATTTTTGACATTTTTTCTCCTTGGTTTAAACTTATTCAGTATATAAGATGGCAATACTTTTTTCAAGTATTTTTAAAGCACAAAAACAAGTTTTTTGTGAAAAATATATTTTGCCCGCATTGTTGTGTTTTTATTTATGGTGTGATATACTAACAAAGTTAGGAGTTTTTATTATGATTTATGACGAAATAAAAAAAGCTAATATTTTGGCGATGAAAGAAAAAGACAGTGTTGCACACACAATTTACAGTGTGCTTATCAACAAGCTTATGCTTGAACAAATTAAAAAGCGTGAAAAAAATGAACAACTCACAGATGTTGACACAATTCAAATTTTGCAAAAGTCAGTGAAAGAACTCACCGAAGAACTAGAAAACTACAAAAAGGTGAACAACACCGAAGAAGTTCAAAACATCACAAAGCAAATTGAACTTGTCAAGTCATATTTGCCAAAGATGATGAGCGAAGACGAAATAAAGTCAATAATAATGTCACTTGAAGACAAATCAGTCCCTGCTGTTATGAAACACTTTAAGGCAAATTACCAAGGCAAGTGTGATATGCGTCAGGTCAGTGAAATTTTAAAGAGTATGTAATATGAAAATTTATGCAATAAGCGATTTTCATCTTTGCATAAGTGGTGCAAAGCCAATGGAGATTTTTGGTGATGGCTGGTCAAATTATCTTGAAAAGATAAAAAATGATTGGCTTGAAAAAGTCCATGACGATGATGTTGTTTTGATTGCCGGTGACATATCTTGGGCGATGAAGCTTGATGAAGCAAAAGAAGATATCAAGTTTTTTGACGATTTGCCAGGCAATAAGGTTTTTATACGTGGAAACCATGACTATTGGTGGCAAGCAATATCAAGTGTCCGCTCAGCACTCAGACAAAACTCATACGCTCTTCAAAACGATGCTGTCAAATTTGGCAATGTCATAATTTGTGGCACTCGTGGTTGGACAATTCCTGAAAAGGACTTCAAAGACGCACAAGATGAAAAGATATATAAGCGAGAGTATTTGAGGCTTGAAATGGCACTAAAAAGTGCAAAAGATCTACAAAAAGAGGGCGATGTGATTATTTGTATGCTACATTATCCGCCTTTTTCACAAAGCAAAAAACAAAGTGAATATATTGACCTTTTATTAAAATATGGTGTAAAAGCGTGTGTTTTTGGTCATATTCATTCTAATATTGGCAAATATAAATTATATGAAAATTTGTTTGGCATTGACTTTTATTTGACATCTTGCGACCTTTTGTCGAACAAACTGCAACTTATTAAAATATAGTTGCCAAACATTCAAAATTATCTTATTATAAACCTAGGAGGGGAATATGAGCGCAACAATGGTTCTTTTGATATTAAATATATTGTTTGCGTTGTTCTTGGTGCTTGGATTTTTATTTGGTTTTATGAAAGGCTTAAAAAAATCTGCATTAAGGCTTGCATTCTTTTTTGTTTCAATAATCATTGCGGCAATTATCACACCGTATATATCTCGACTGATACTTGACATTCAAATAACATATGAGGGAAGTTTGACTTCAATTGAAGACATTATTTTGTCTGCAATAAACAATTCTTCAACCGAAGTTTCAGAGGTTATGGCGGCAAGTCCAACACTTTCAGCACTTGTTGAAAATATGCCAGTTATGCTTGTCAACCTTGTGTCCTTTGTGCTTCTTTGCTATGTTTTGAATCTAGTTGGCTGGGTCATCTATCTTGTCATAGCATCAGCATTTTTCAAAAAGAATAAAGCCACAGTTGATGAAACAGGAAAAAAGGTCAAGTCAAAACAATGGCGTATTTTTGGTGGTCTTGTTGGTGCTGCACAAGGGCTAATTCTTGCATTTTTAACATTTTTGCCACTAAGTGGCATTGTTGGTATGTACAATGACTTGTCAACTGCGCAAGCAGTTTCTGCCGATGAAGGCACATCACTAAACCTTTCACTTTCTGCTCAGTTTATAAACGAAAATGTACCAGATGATGTGAAGGTGTATCTGGATGCTTACTCTGACAGTGCAATAGCAAAGGTCAGTGGAGTATTGGGACTTGATGATGCAGTTTTCAATCAAGTTGCATCAGTTACAGTCAACAATACAAAAATTTCACTTAGAAATGAAGTTGTCAATATTGCAAGCGTCTACGACAATGTAGGCTTTTTGACAGATGTTGATTTTTCTAGTTTTGACGCTTTCAAAACATTAGATTATGATCGTCTTTCAACTGCCGTTGATTATATCTTCAATTCAAAACTTTTAACAACTGCTCTTCCTGAACTTGTTGACTATGGCTTTGATAAGTTGCTTGAAATGGACGAAGTGCAGTCTGAGCCACAGTATATTGAACTTATTGATGCAGTGAGAGAAGTGCTAAGCTCTGATGAGGGTGTCAATCAAAATTTAAAAAATGACATATCTGCTGTCATTAGCACCGCAAAAATAATGGCAGATAACAAAATATTTGACCAAATTCCATCAGACGGTCAAGTTACAGAAAGCAATATCGAACAAATACTTCACATTGTTTCAAAAGATAACAAAAAGGTATTTGACCAAATAATAGACAATATCTTCAATTCAAAAATTTTAAATAAGGCAGTCATCTTTGGACTAAATAAGGGTATTGACGCACTTGAAGATGAGCTTAAAACTCTTACAAATAACCAAGCGTTGACTATAACAAACATAGACATTAAAGATGACAATATGACACTCAAAAAGGGTGAAGTTAAAAGTTTGCTTTCAAGTGCAATAAATATTGCAAACGATGTCATTGGTGAAGATCTTAATTCGATTAAAGATAATTTCTTGACGGTGTTTGACCTAGATCTTGAAAACATTGTTACAAATGCTGGTTCAATGATGAATGCACTTCAAAATATGAATGTGTTCAGCTCAACGGGCATATATGACCAAATTGTCACTGCTCTTGAAAGCACAGAGTACAATAAGTATGTCGACTTTGAAATATTTAAGGGTGACAATGTTTGGTTAAATGAAAC
>CALWTG010000073.1 GCA_944384385.1 uncultured Clostridia bacterium
AAAACATTTTTGCCAGATGAGAGTATTGTTGCAATGTGGGTTCTAGATGAAGGTATGCTATCAAACCTTGAACTTGTGTTCTACACATCACAGGGTATGATAAAGCGTACGGCGTTTAGTGAGTATTTTGTTTCAAAATCTCATTTTCAGGGCATAAAGCTTAAAGACGGCGACAAACTACTAAGTGTTGAAGTGTTTGACAAGTCAAAGTCCGTTTTAATGCTTAGTCAAAAGGGAATGGTACTCAACTTTGAAACTGTCGATGTGCCACAAACAGGCAGAGTGACGGCGGGCGTTAAAGGTATGAATATAGATGACGATGATAAAATTGTGTTTGCTTCACAAGTTCTTTCGTCAGGAGCGCTCACTGTTGGCTCATCACACGGCTACTTCAAAAATGTGCCAGTTGGCGAGTTTGAAGTTATGTCAAGATACCGCAAAGGGTTAAGGGTTTACAATACTGACCAAGTCGGTAAAATTATGTTAGGCTACTTTGGTATGGTGCCACCAAATATAGCAATAAAGACGGAAGGCAAAGTTCAAAAACTTTCGTCAAGACAAATATCGTATGACTCACGAACAGGTAAAGGCAAACAAAACATAAAGCAAGAAATAGATGGTATGTTCGTATATATGTCATAAAAAATCAAGGTAATAATATATCAAATCATCTCGCAAATATTTGATTTTGCGAGATTTTTTGTATATACTATATATTGTAAAAATTATGTATATAAACACAACGAAAAGGTTTAAATATGTTTGGTTTGTGTTATTTTATATAACATTTATTTTTATTGCAATTATTTATTCTTGCCAAGTTGTTGAAAACTTAACTAGTGGCAAAACATGGCAAGATGTTGCAAGCTATGATTTTAAACTTGTTGACCAAACATATGACGATGGAGTTTTGACAAATATCTATGGCATATCCACCCCCGAGCAACTTGCGGGTATGTTTATGATAGATGAAAGCACTGAAAGAAATTTGAATAATTCTAGTCTTGTTTATGCTGACACAATGGACAATATCGGTGAGTCTGATGAAGTTATAACAATAAATAGTGAATATATTCTTTTAAATGATGTAAATATGTCAGGAAGGTCATGGACACCAAGTGATTTTAAGTACATATTCAATGGAAATTATCATGTGATTAGCAATTTATCTTTCAGCAAATCATATCAATATCTCGGAATGGTTACGACGCTCACAGGTACAATTAAAAATCTTACCTTAGAGTCCGTAGTTATTACAAATAATTATTCATCTTCTACCGAGTCGGGGACAGGGGCTATTGCCGGAAGAAATCAAGGAACAATTAGCAATGTATCAGTGACAAGTGGCACAATTCAAGGTCCATCGTATTCGTCCAACTCTTATAGAATGGTTGGAGGAATAACGGGTAGTAATTATAATGGGGAAATATTCAATTGCGTAAATTATGCAAGTGTTGATAGAGCGAAGTTTGCTGGAGGAATTGCTGGAAATTCTTACGGTGGCTCAATAAAAAATTGTGTCAATTATGGCTCAATTCAATGTGGTCGTAACAATCAAGCGCGCGCAGGTGGTATTGTCGGCAGAGAGGGGTCAAGTGAAACATCTCAATCTAAGACGACTTTAAAACTTTGTGTAAACCATGGCAATGTTTACATGGGAACCACGGGCAATTATCCCGGCAATGTTTTAAAAGCTTCTGAGGTCATTCTTGGCGGAATAGTTGGAACGGCATATGATACAATTGATCAATGTGCAAATTATGGAGTAGTCAGTTGTGGACAGTTTAATGTAGCAGGACAAAATTACTATCACACCAAAGTTTACACCGGCGGGATTGCTGGTTACTCTAAATCAAATATAACAAATTGCTACAACACTGCCTACATAACTGCCGAGGCAGAAACAAAATCAAATACTATTACTTATGACGCAGATGAATTTGATAATATAACCGTTCACGACCACTATTATGGAGGCAGAGAAGAAACTACTTTTTCAAGAGAGATAACAAAAGAAGATGACGAAAAATATAACAAAGAAAGTTATGCCTACTCGGGAGGTATAGCGGGATATTGTAATACATCAATTAAAAATTGTTATAATACTGGCAAAATTGAAGGTGGGAAATATGAGATAAGTATAGTTATAAATGAAAAATTTGTTTTTTCACAATGGGAATGGTTTGAAACCAGAACCTTAGCTAGAGCGCCATTGATAATTATTGACATAAACCAAAGAACATATTATCAGCCTATATGTCCAACAAATGTAACAACATCCAATGTTTATTATTTAAATAAATCAAGTTATGATTATTATTGTAGCGGGAATATATATTTGAGTTGTGCAATAATGTTTGCTGGCTCTGGATATGGACATATTAGTGCTGATATAAGCCAATACAATCCAGTGGATGAAAGCGTAAAAGATTTGGCTGGACAATCATTTACATATAAAATTTATTTTCGTGGTGCTACGCCAGATCAAACCATATCAGGGACGACAAGTATCACTAATAGTGGCAATAAGTATACGATAACGCACAAGGTAAACCTAGAACAAAATTTTTGGAATAAAGACTCCGAATGCAAAGCAGTTAATGACAGCACTGGTTTAAAATATACAATGGATTATTCCGGTAGCAATTTGTCATTAACCTTATATGGCTCAGAGGTTAGTGATGCTTCTGAATTACCAGTTTTTGATACAACTATTTGGGCACAATCTGATTCAATAAATGACGGCTATCCATATCTTAAGAATCTTTATTGGTGAAATTAAATATCTCTTTTTATCACATATGTAAATTTAATTGCATAAAGTAATATGAAAAGATAAAAGGAGGTAAAACGATGTCTTTTTTCATAAACAACACAAATGCCAGCCGTCCAGGTCCTGTTTGTGGAAATGTTTTGAATGGTCTTAATGAAAAAGTACTTATTGAAGTGACTCGTGTGTTTGATGCATGTATTCAAAATGAAACTATTCAAGGAGTGACTTTGACAACAACTGGATACACTCCTGCAAGTCCAACATTGCCATTGACATACATCTCAACCGAAACAGATACAACCACAGGTCCAACTGTGTCAAACGTGGTGATAACCCGTCTTGATAACAGACCAAACTTCGCAAATGTCACAGGACAGGTGACATTCCCACTTATTGTGACATATCGTGACGCAAATGGAGTTTTGGGAACTGCAACAGCGACATACACAACAGACTTTGCAAGCGTGCTTTGCGTTCCACAGCCAGCACTGAGTCCAGTCGTTATCACAGCAACAGGGCAACTGACCAGTTCAATCGGCACATACACAGCAGAAAATACATTCACAATAACAGCGTGTGTGCAGATAATCATCAAGGTTACGGCACAGGTTGACATTTTGGTTCCATCATACGGTTACCCATGCATACCAGAATGTCAGACAATTCCAACAGTTTGCCCAGGAGTTGGAGATATCTCGTTATATCCAACAACTGTAACGCAAAATGTGAACACAACGACACCATTAAGATAAAAGCATTTGTAATAAAAAACTCTCCAACAAGGAGGGTTTTTTAGTTGTGTATTTTTATATTTTTTGCTATCATAAAATTATGCAGATATGTTTTGTATGTGATGGCAACACTTGTCGGTCTGTGTTTGCTGAAAAGTTGTTTGCAAAGATGTTAAAAACAAATGGAATAAGTGGTATAAGCGTCATTTCTCGTGGT
This sequence comes from uncultured Clostridia bacterium, assembly GCA_944384385.1. GTDB lineage: Bacteria > Bacillota > Clostridia > Christensenellales > UBA1242 > UBA5893. The sequence goes on from CALWTG010000073.1 coordinate 3,722, forward strand.
TTAAATGTCGCCGCGGGTTCAAAGACCAATGAGAATGTCATTGAGTTGTTAAAAAAATTTGGTGTGACCTATAAAGGCAAAAAGGCACAAAAGCTCACCAGTAAAGTGCTTACTACCACAAATCTTTTCATAACAATGACATCACATCAAAAAAATTATATAAAAGCAAAAAATGTTTACTCACTCGGAGAACTTGCAGGCGGTGAAGATATTGATGACCCCTATGGCAAAGGCTACGATGAGTATGAGTATATGGCACAAAAAGTAAGTGAATACTTAAATGTGCTAATAAATAAACTAAAAAATATGAAGGAGTTACAATGATTATTCTCGCTTGTGACCATGCAGGATATGAACTTAAAGAACAAATCAAAGCGTTTTTCAACAAACAAAACATAACAACTATTGATGTTGGAACATATTCAAAAGAGCGTGTTGACTATCCAGATTATGCAAAGGCAGGCAACGCAAAAGTGCTTGAAAATCCAAACAATATAGGAATATACATCTGTGGAACAGGCATAGGAATGAGCATTGCGGCAAATCGCAATCCAAAAATTCGTGCAGCGCTTTGTGAAAATGTAAAGTTTGCACACTTGGCAAGGGCACACAACAACGCAAATGTATTGGTGCTTAGTGGTAGATTTATGTCAAAAACAAAGGCAATTTCAATAATCAAAGAGTTTTTAACTACCAATTTTGAAGGCGGTAGGCATCAAAAGAGAGTAAGAAAATTAAGTAAGATGGTGTAATTATGGTTGATGTAACAATTATCGCATTAAATATTGATGAAAATTTGGATATAAAAGGTTTGGTTGACTATGTTTCAAAAACATTTATTAGTCCAAAAATTTTTGTTGCATCAAAAAAACAAATAAGAATAAAAAATGACATTTTAGAAAATTATGTTTTTGAAAATTGCACAAATGACGAAGCGTTAAACTATATGATAAAAGATGTGCAATCGGACAAGCTTATTGTTGTTAGAAATATCACAGACTATGAAGATATATCAAAAGTTTTTTTAGGACTAAAAAAGCCAAATCAAGTGTGCGTTCTTAGTAAGCCATCAAACAAAATCAAGGCATTTTTTGAAAAGATAACAGATTATGTCACTCAGTTCTTGCTTGGCTACAAATTTTTGCATGCATCAATAGGTGTAGTTGGCTTTTCAAAAGATGTTGTTGCAGTTCTAAAATCACTACGCGATTGTTCAATTTACACAAAAATGGACAAGTGGATAGGCATTGAAATTGTAAAAATTGAAACAAAAAAACCTCCAAAAGTCAAATTCAAACCAAAAATCACATCAGATTTAATAAAAATATCAGTTTTTACATTGATAGCACTTGCGCCACTTTTATGCTGGATATTTGTAGACGCAATAAAAAATAGCATTGTTTTCAAACTTTTATTTGCATTTATTATTATATTGTTTGTATGTTTGACAATAATTCAAATCATACTATTATGTGCGAAGTTAAAAATTGGTAACAACACTCACAAAGT
>CALWTG010000074.1 GCA_944384385.1 uncultured Clostridia bacterium
ATCACGGTTAAAAAGGCTGTTAAAGTACCCATTGGCAAAAAGGCGCTAATCTTGTCTTTTGATGATGTCAATTACGACCACAAAAAGATGGGACTTGGGATGGTTGACAAAATCATTGTTGACTCAAACGGCAAATTGGCGACATCAACCATTGTTGACGGTAACGAGGATGTTTCTTATTCAAACGAATTTGTTACTATTCTTGAAGATTTTGTTTCACAGCATCCCGACTTTTCACCTTTCGGCGACAAAGGGACAATCAACATCACAGGTTATGACGGAATCCTTGGATACAGGACGCAGAGCAAAAATACACAAAATAGAGAAGAAGAAATTGAAAATGCAAAAAAAGTAATAGAAAAATTAAAACAAAATGGTTGGAACTTTGCCTCTCACAGCTATGGTCACTATCATATGAATAAACTCACAGATGAACAATTTTTTGAGGAGGTTGAGCTTTGGAAAAATGAAGTTGAGCCACTGGTTGGCGAAACAAAAGTTTATGTTTACCCATATGGAGAGTGGCAAGTGTTTGATGGTTTGGGAAATATATCAAAAAAGCATCAATATTTAATTGATGCTGGTTTTGAACTTTTTTGTGGTGTAGGAATGCAAACTTTCTTTGACTATTTACCAAATAAGTTTAATAACAAAGTACTTTTTATGGACAGAAAAGTTGTTGACGGGAACACTCTTAGGAAAAAGGACGCCAACTTATATCGGTTTTTTGACCCAGAAGCTGTTTATGACTACAAAGTTAGACCATCAGTGTAAATAAATTCAACAATTATGTTTATGTTATAAACGGTGTCAGTCCTAAGACTGATATCTGAAATTGTTATGCTAGTACAAAGACCAATGCTTTGATTTTGATACATTTCACCTTTAAAATAGTAGTAATTGTCCTCACCCTCTTCCCACTCTGAATATCCGGACAAGGTCAAATAATAGTTTCCAAGCATAGCTTTTGCACGAAGTGTTACATTGTTGGGCTCAATATTTGGAAGTTTAAGCGTTACATTTTGCATTATGGTGTTATTTGGAAGATTTGTGCCTTCGATCGCATATGACACGACGCTTGCACCTATTCCTGATAGCGAAAGTGTTGTGTCCTGCCCCACATAAAGAGCATACTTTTTTTGTGAATCTTTGTCAAAGCCACCCATAAAATTATATACCAAGCTTACGCACAAAAATATGCTCAAAAGCACTATTGTAAAAATATAATTTCTTTTTTGTTTTTCAGTAATTTGTTAAATTTATTGACCAAAAAACTCAAAATAAACATCATTTTATTGAGTTTTTACGCTTGCGTTGCTCTCTTTTGTATTTCTTTATCTGTTCTTCCTGAAAAGATATACTCTCTTTTTCAAGTTGCCATTTCTTTTCAAGCCAGCGATATTTCCTGTTGCCATAGGCATAATCGTATATGACAATAGCAACACCTTGCAAAATGTAAATATAATATGTCATAAAGCGCCAAAACAGTAGCGCCCAAAATACTGTACCTTCTGGAAACATTGCAGTAAAAACGAAAGTAAAAGAAATTTCATTCATTCCTGTTCCGCCCGGTATTGGTATAATGCTTGCACCAAGGTCAATCATAACGCAATAGATAAGCATTGTTCCCCACAAGTTATAATCAGTGCCACCAAACATAAGATAAATTAGATATGGCATTGTGTATGTGAGAACAAATATGAGAATTGAAACCAAAAGCGTGTAAAAGAAAAACAATTTGTTTTTTGCATACATCTTCATTGTCTTTTGATAGCCGTCAACTACCTTCATAACTCGGTCATACTGTTTTTCATAATTTTTTATTATACGAATTTTTTGAAGCAATCTAAGTACCTTCACGACAAGTGTATTTCCAATCTTTTTGCTCATTGAAAGAGTTAAGGACAGCGAAAGCATAAAGAAGTTAACCAAAAAGCCTGCAAAGCCAATGATAAGTACGGCACTTATGTCCATTACGCGCGTAACAATGATGCAAATCACGGCGACAATGCCAACAATTATCCAAGACATTTGCGAAACTACATAGCGTGCCATAGGTACTGAGATTGACGATGAGGCATCAAGCCCACGATGACTCATATAAAAAATTTGTGAAGGCTCACCACCTGATGACATTGGTGTGATGTTGTCATAATATCTTCCTATCGCACACATTTTATAGCACAAAAACGGTCTTGACCTATTGCCAGATTTTCTTAAAAAGCAATTTGTGCGATGTGAGTCCAAAATCATTATGAAAGCAAAAACACCAAAAAGCACTGCAAGATAATAAAACTTTAAGTTTTTAAGTTCTGAGAAAGATGTTATGTTTTCCTGCGTTAACTGATAGGCAAGAATTGCAGCGACAACGACCAAATTGATTATAAAAAAAATTGTGTTCCAAATCTTTTTCTTTTTGCTTTTTTGCTTTGAAACGCTTTGTTCCGCCTCTTCTATTTGCTCTTTATCTGACTTGGCATATAATATGTGAGAAATTGAGAATTTTTCTCTGCTCGAAAAAACTGAGGGATTGACCCTCTTATAACTCATATTTGAATTTTTAAGCAGAGTTTTTTTCATATCTATGATATATTATCAAATAATGCGTAAAATGTAAAGGTCTTAAAAAGAAGTTGGCAGATTGTGCCAACTTCTTTTCTTTTGCATTATTTTATTACAGGTTCATATAAACTGACTCATGTTTAACTATTTTGCATTTGTTTTTAAGCACTGTTACATTCATATTTTCAAATACTGAATAGTCATCTTCGCTGAGTTGTTCAAAAATCTTATCAAACACTGTTTTGTTGTTAAGTGGATTAAGCTTTGTCTCAGTCAACTTTTCTATGTCAGAGTCGACGAGATTGAATGTGCTGACATTGCTGATTGTAAATAAGTTTTCAACTTTTCCAAGATACATTATTATGTGCACGCCATATTCTGATGGAACAAGTCCACTAATTGCACCAAACTCGCCTTTATCATTAAGCTCTCTTGACGCACTTGTGAAAGACTCCACCATTTGGCTTGTCTCTGTTCCAATAACATATGGATATTCTGCATTTTCAACGCCAGTGTCTTCGCCATATTTATATAAATAGTCATTGAATACTTTTGCTTTGTCCTCATCTGTTGTCGCAAGGTTTAACTCTTTTTTAAGGTCTGATAAAAGTGTTTGAACACTGATTTCACTTCCACTTATTGTATTTCCTTCGCTATCTCTTGCTGTTGCAACAACTTGATATGCAAGGTTCATTAACCTTTGTTGATATTCACCATAGGTGATATATCCTTTGTCATATTTTGTTTTAAGGTCATCATATGTCTGCTTTTGAGTCATACCATTACTGCCAATTTTTTCTTCGTCAAACTTAACAAGAAGATTTGAAACAAAGAAATAGTTATCATCAACAACATAGTAAACATCTTCAAAATTTTCTAGCATATCTTTATCATAGTTCTCACTATTTGCCTCATACTTAAATTTGCTTTGAAGCATAAGTGATTTGTATTTATTTAATACTTGTTTCACAGAAATTGTTGAATATCCACCCTCTGTTTGATAGTAGTCTTCAAGGTTTGTTATGATATAATTTTCTTCTGTGTTTTTATAGAGCTCTTCACAATAACGATTCAAAATGCTGTCAGTATCTGTTGAAAGTCCAAGACCTTGTTCGTTTGATTTAAGGGCAGCAGTAAATCTTCTGTATGCCTCTTTTTTGACTTTTGAATCTTCCGTTCCATCATTTTTGAGAGCATATGCTTTAAACTGATTTATAACCGCATCAAGATTTGAAAAGTTTGTTTCTGGTACATCATCGTCATTGTCTATAAGTTTAATCTTATAGCTTTCGCCGTCAAAGACAACTTCTGCTTGTTGGACATATGGTGTGTATACAACTTTTTCGTCATCATCTTCTGGTGATGTTGGTGTTGTTATGTCCCAATCTTTTTGGACTTCTTCAATATATGTGTCAAGATTTGATTCAAGTGCTGTGTAAACATCGTCCAAAATTTCCCTTTTTGCCTCTGCGTCAATAGTCACCAAATTGTTTGACTCTGCATGGTGCAAAAGCACATGTCTATTGACTAGAACTTCCACTGTTTGCTTTGCAGCGTCTTTGTATTCAGTGCCGTTTTGAACAAGCGTGTAGCCATAACTATTGAAAGCGTTTATATACTCTTTTGTTGTTATTTCTTCAACTTCGCCGTCTTCATATGTTATCGTGCAAACTGATTTATTTAAGTATGCTGACATATTGCGTGGAAAAAGGTCGCAACCACTCAAAATAAATGCAAATGCAAGCACAAAACAAAGTAATATTTTAGTAAATTTCTTTTTCACTATTAAATCTCCAATTTTCTAACCTAGATATTATACAAGAACAATCGCTCAAAATCAATCAATTTTTAATGTTTTGTAGCCTTGTAGGCAAAATTGATCAAAAAATCCAATTTTTCGTCGACACTCTTGCCACTCAAATTTATATCAATTATAGGCACATCTTCAAATTTTAATACCATTATGTTCTTATGCTCACTTATTGCCTTTGAACACTCGGGCGAAATAACATCTTCACGCCTGTATAGATATATCTGAGTTTTTTGAGCACTAAGCACTAACCTTTTTGCTCCAAGTTTAACAAGTAAGTTTTTCAAAAGTGCAATCTTATATAAGTTCATAAGCTCATATGGCACTTTCCCGTATGTCGATTGAGTTTTCTCTGCAAGGGCATTGAGTTCATCAAAACTTTGCAAGCCACTAAGCTCTGAGTACTGTTTCATTCTCTCGGTTTGGTCGGCAATGTATTTCTCATCGACATATGCAGGGCAAGAAACGTCCATTCTACACTCTCGCACGCTCTCCACTTTTTGACCACGCACTTCACTCACGCTCTCTTTGAGAAGCTTGACATACATATCGTATCCCACTTTTTCCATATGTCCGTGTTGCTGTTTGCCAAGTATGTCACCTGCTCCACGAATTTCAAGGTCACGCATTGCGATTTTGTAACCACTGCCAAGCTCAGAAAATTCCAAAATGGCGTCAAGTCTTTTGTAGGCGTCGTTAGTCAAAATTTTATTTGAATTGAAAGTAAAATATGCATAAGCCACCTTGTCACTTCGGCCTATTCTGCCTTTGAGCTGA
>CALWTG010000075.1 GCA_944384385.1 uncultured Clostridia bacterium
CCGGTCAGGGGGCAGGAGACAGTCTTGTACCGCAACATTCACGACATAAAGGCCGTGAAGGTTGCAATATTCATAAACTCTCAAAACATCTTGTTTTTTGACATCAAACTTTGCTATTGGCTCTTCGTGTGGCTTTAAATGTTTGATAATGTATCCGTCTTTTAACTCAACAACAACAAAGTTTATATAATGTTCGTCAAGCATAGGATGAAGAACTTCGCCAACTGTAACGGTAAGTGTGCTGTCATCAAATTGAAGAACAGGCAAGTGCTTTTCAAGCGCTCCGTCACTTTGCATTGGAACAAGCTCTGCCATCTTTTCGCCACAGCATACAAGTGGAACGCCACTGTCAACGGCTTTTATTGCAACATTTTTGCAATGCTCACATCTATAAAATTTTATCATTTTTTACCTCCAAATTTATCTTTAAATTGCTTCATACATTTTTCAATAGTGCTTTGAGCGCACTCGGCACCGCCAGTTGTGAGAATTTTTACTTTTTTGTTTTCAAGTTGTTTGTACACCGTCAAAAAGTGTTCAAGCTCGTCGAGTATGTGACTTGGTAATTCGCTTATGTCCTTGTATGAATTATACTGTGGGTCACCAAAAGGAATAGCTATGATTTTTTCATCCACTTCGTCTTTGTCGGTCATATTGACAATGCCTATTGGGTAACACCTAACAAGGCTTGCTTTTTCAATTGGTTGACTACAAAGCACAAACACATCAAGAGGGTCACCATCACCAGAGTATGTTAGTGGAATGAAGCCATAGTTCATAGGGTAGTGCGTGCTTGTGTATAGCACTCTGTCCAAAATAATTAGTCCCGTTTCTTTGTCAAGCTCATACTTGTTTTTGCTACCTTGCTCAATTTCAATAAAAGCAACAAAGTCATCTGGCTTTATTCTGCTTTCGTTAATATCTTTCCAAACGTTCATATTTTCTCCATTAGTTATATTGACAACTTTAATTTTTTTTGTCAAGCACTTGTAAAAGTTTGTAAAAACTATGCAAAAAAATATATAATGTCACAAAGGAGAATTTATGGATAAGATAACAAAAATAAAAGCAAGACAAATTTTGGATTCACGTGGTACACCAACTGTTGAAGTTGATGTCTATGCCGGAGATGTCATGGGTAGGGCAAGTGTGCCATCTGGTGCATCAACGGGCGCTTTCGAGGCAATTGAACTTCGTGACGGCGACAAAAACATATATTTTGGAAAGTCTGTCACAAAGGCAGTCGACAATGTCAATAACATTATTGCACCAAAACTTTTGGGACAAAGCGTTTTTGACCAACGCAAAATTGACGAGCTTATGATTGCACTTGATGGCACTGAAAACAAAAGCGTGCTTGGTGCAAATGCGATTTTGGGCGTTTCGCTTGCAGTTGCGAAGACGGCGGCAAAACTTAAAAATCTGCCACTCTATTCATATCTTGGCGAAGATGCACACATTTTGCCTGTTCCTATGATGAACATTATAAACGGTGGAAAGCATGCCGACAATAGCATAAACATTCAAGAGTTTATGATTATGCCTGTTGGGGCAAAAAGTTTTTCTGAGGGCCTTAGATGGTGTGCAGAAGTCTATCATAGTCTAAAAGGTGTTTTGAAAGATAAAGGACTGACAACCGCAGTTGGTGATGAGGGCGGATTTGCTCCAAACCTTAAAGACGATGAAGATGCTTTTGTTTGCATTATGGACGCCATAAAAAATGCAGGGTACAAGCCTGGTAAAGATTTTAAACTCGCCGTTGATGTCGCAGCGACAGAAATGTATGACGAAGCTAAAAAAATTGGCAAGGCAGGAAGTTATTATTTTTGGAAGACAGATAAACTATATTCAGCAGATGAAATGATTGAATTTTGGAAAGAAATGGTAAAGAAATATCCAATATTCTCTATTGAAGATGCACTCGCCGAAGAAGATTGGGAAAATTGGCAAAAACTCACCAAAACGCTTGGCAAAAAAGTTCAGCTTGTTGGAGATGACCTTTTTGTCACAAATGTAAAAAGGCTTCAAAAAGGTATTGACCTTGGGGCAGGAAATGCAATACTTATCAAAGTCAATCAAATAGGAACGCTCACCGAAACACTCGATGCAATGAATCTCGCTAAACAAAATGGCTACAACGCAATAGTGTCTCATAGAAGTGGAGAAACCGAAGATGTCACAATTGCAGATATTGTTGTTTCTCAAAACTCGGGGCAAATAAAAAGCGGTGCACCATGCAGAACAGATAGGGTTGCAAAATACAACCAATTACTAAGAATTGAAGAACAATTGGACAAAAAAGCAAAGTATATGAAATTGTAAACATAAAAAAAGAGGTTTCCCTCTTGGAGCGAAAGACGAGACTCGAACTCGCAACCGTTGCCTTGGGAAGGCAATGCTCTACCATTGAGCCACTTCCGCATATTTAAAGCGTCGTTATCTTATGACACTTTCAGACTGTCGAAAAACTGCGTGACCGAAAAATTTTGCAAAATTTTTCTTGCTTTGTTTACTGCAAAACGCCCAAAAACAGTCATTTAGGCGTATCTAAACTCCTGCTTTGGGCATTTTGCGAGCCTCGCCTCACTTGTTTTTCGGCAGTCTGATTTATTATAGTACATATATATTTTTATGTCAAACAAAAGTTACCTTGTGAAGTTGTTTAGTTTGCTTTTAATATTTTCAAGTTGCTTTTTTACTATTTCGCTTTGTTTGATATCGCTTGGCAACAACTTTATGAAGTTCATTTTTTCTAAGTTTGTTGAAAGGACATTTTCAAAAACTTTGTTAAGCACAGTTTTGTTCTCAAAAACAGATTTATCAATTTGTGGAAGTAAAGCTTTGTAGGTGTCTGGTGATGTGTCCATCAAAAACAAATTAAAGTCAATGTCTTTTGTGCTTTCAATAATGTAGTCATCGTCAATTTCTGCGCCACACCTGACGCTATTTCTTGAAGATAGTACATCTTTTATTGTCTGCACAAGTTCGCTTTGTTTGTTTGGCACAAAGTTTGTGTTGCGATCAAATATTTTAATCGTGAGTGCACGACGAAAGTCACTCATATCCAGCGGGCAAACATATCCATTTTCATCATAGAGCATACAGTTCAAAAGCAGGTGGTTATAAAATTCACCACATTTGATTTCTTCTGGAAGTGTTATCCCTTGCAAATTTTTGTAGTCAATAAAGTGTTTTACTAGTAGATGAGAACATTCAAGCATTGATTTTGTGTCAATTCCATAAAAGCCAGAAGGGGTGTGCGAGTTTATGTATTGCTGTTTTTCATAAAAATATTTAATCAGGTCACTTTGAAGATATTTCACAAAGTATGCAAACTGATTTTTACTTAGATGTTTTGGGGTTATTATGTCAGAGAACAACAAATCTTTTTTCTCGTATTTTGCCTTTCTTATTGCGAGCGATAAAAGTGATTTATAGCATTCAAGCAAAAGATTTCTTGTGTCGGGTGTGTGCTCTACACCAAAAGCCATATGTGTTTTTGCCACAGTCATGTATGCGTCTAGGGCCAACAGGAGTTTGACTGCTTTATTTTCGTTGTTTAGATGAAAAGTGTTTTGCATATTTTCTATAAGTAGTGTCAAACCTTTGCCGGAAAAATGCGCATATTTGCAAATGTCTGCTCCGACCATATTTTCAATAGATGACAATATGTTGGCACAAAAACTATAAAAACTCACAACTTCTGAAGGTGATATGTTTTGTGGCAAAAAGCTTTCAGTGTAATGCTGGTTTAATCCTTCATTTGCTGCAAAACCAAAGTTTGAGATTAGTGTTCTGTCACTTGATATCTTATATTCACTTCTTTTATTAAGTCCAATATTTAAAGTGCTATCAGTTTTTTGAGTGCCGATTGCGTGCATAATTTCGTGAAGATAAACATCAAAACTATTTATGCAGTTTATGTTTATAATGACGGTATCAGTTTCGTCTAAATATTCTGAACTTGTCATGTCATATTTGACATCGAGTGTGATGCTATCAAGTCTATTCTTGATTCTTTCATGCAAAAATGATGGAGTGTTATTCAATATAACGTCTTCAATTTTTTCTGCCAAATTTTCTATTGGTTCAAGTTTTTTGATTTTTCTTGAATTTATTATTTGCCTTGTAAATTTCATACGAACATTATATTTTAAAAATTCGTCATAGTCAATAACAAATTTTTTATCATATATATTATATTATGAAATATTTTTCAACTCGTTTTATTTATGCAAATAATTTGATATATAACTACAAATTATTGCGTGAAAAAAGCAATCACAAAATCATATGCGTTGTTAAGGCAAATGCGTATGGTCACGGTGCAAAAAATATTGTTAAAATATTGTCGCCATACTGTGATTTTTTTGCTACTGAAAATTTGGAGGAGGCGCTTAGTTTAAGAAAAATTTATCCTAAAATAAAATTGCTTGTGCTTGGCTATTGTATTGACTTTGAAAAGGCAATAAAAAATGATATTTGCATAACTTGTGATAATATTTCGCAAATTAAACAAATTGCACAATTAAATAAAAAAGCAAAAATTCATTTGAAAATAAATACAGGCATGAATAGGCTTGGAATAAAGAGTTTAAGGCAGTTTGTTAAAATATTAAAATTTATTAAAAAAACCCAATTTATTACGCTTGATGGCGTTTTTACACACTGTTTTGATACACAAAATAAACAAATAACAAATATTCAAATAGAAATATTTAAAAAATATTTAAAAATATTAAATAAATTCAATTTTAAAAATGTAATTATTCATATCGGCGGGAGCAAAATGGTTGATTATGATACTGATTTTGCCCAATATATTCGTTGTGGTATTTCGCTTTATGGCTAGGATGAAAGAGGAGTAAAAAAAGAGCAAAAACTAAGTAGCAAAGTTTTAAAAATCACATATGTAAAAAAA
>CALWTG010000076.1 GCA_944384385.1 uncultured Clostridia bacterium
CAAGATATGCTCAGTACCAACTTGATTGCTACCGTATTTTAACGCCACTTTGCCAGCGTTTTTTATTACTTTTTCCAAACTATCCGATGCAGGATTTTGCATTTTTAAACTCCTTTGATTAGTTTATTTTCCAAATTTTCAGATAAGAACTTCGCCCTAAATATACTTTGCTCTAACGCATTCAAGTCAAGCGAATAATAATCTTCAAGGTGTGCCGGTTGAATGAGAGTGTAAAGATCATCTATAATTTTGGGGTTTTTCAATTTCACAAGTCCCAAAACCACGCCAAATCTAAGCTTTGAAAGTTGCATAATAGCCTCATCAAGTGGCATCATATATGAATTTGTGAGCAGTCCATATGCTCGATAACACATATCTATTATAACATTTTTGTTAACTTGTTTTAAAGTTTTTCTTGAAGAAAGTTCCATTTCAATTATTTTTGACACATTTTTAGTAACTAAATCAATTATTTCTTCTTCGGTTAGCCCCAGGGTGTATCTATTTGATATTTGATAAAAATACCCTTCACAAGCACTATCTTCGCCAAAAAGTCCCCTAACAACAAGCCCATTTTGAGAAAGCGTTTCAACAAGTTGTTTCATTACTCCATTGAAAGAAAGTGCTGGCAAAAACAACATAACCGATGCACGCATTGCCGTTCCCACATTGGTCGGACATGCTGTTAAAAAGCCTAGTTCTTTTGAATAAGCCATGTCAATTTTGTCTAAAATTTTGTCATCAATCTCACTGAGTTTCAAGTAGCACTTTTTTACGTCAAACTCATTTATTATACATTGAAGTCGAAGATGGTCTTCTTCGTTTATCATAACAGTCACCTGTCCATCGGGCGACATTGCATAACCTGAGATATCTTTATTGTCAATAAGCTCTTTACTTATTGTATGATTTTCAAGAAGTCGAAGGCAAGAGTTTGAATCCATATGCTTTAACCTTCTAAATTCAAAATCATCACCAAGAATTGCAAAAATTGCCTTTGAAACACTGGTTGCAGATTCAAGGTCACTAAGTTTGTTTGGAAAAGGAAGGTCATGAAAATTTCTTGCAAGCCTTATTCGAGAAGATATCACCACTGGTTCAATCATGATACTCTCCTTTTAACTGCCTAAGTTTTGCAGAAAGCCTATTCACTTGCATAAGGTCAGAATTTGAAATCGCCTGCTCCAAAAGTTTTTCCGTGTCTTCTATTTGTGTTTTTAGTTCAAAACGCTTTGGCACTTTGCCCAAATTTTTTATTTCTTTTTGAACACCATGAAGTGCTTGCTTTATTATTGGATAAAATTCGATATAGCAATACTCACACCCAACATAGCCAGAGGCGACAAAGTCTTTGAGTGTGGTACCACAATTGTGACAATATTGATTTTTGATTTGAAATTCAGGATTGACAGAAAGTTCATCACTTGGTACAAGTGCAGACCTACACTGTTGACACAAATATTTTTGAACAACTTTTCCGCCAACATTGATTTGACAGTAAGATGTCGCATTCCTTTCCTGACAATTTTCACATAACATATATATAATTTTAAAATATACAAACTGTGATGTCAATAATTTGTAAAAACTTGTTGCAAATATTATTTTGTTGTGGTAAGATACTTAGGATTTAAATATTTGCTGGTGTGGCGAAATGGCAGACGCACGGGACTCAAAATCCCGCGAGGGCAACTTCATGTGGGTTCGACTCCCACCACCAGCACCATTTTTTTATTTATATATTTTTTGCGGGATTTTGAGCCCCTACGGGACATCAACTCCTGTCGGAGCCAGACCGCTATTGCCTTCGCAATAGCTCCCGGCTTTGGCTAAAAACAACCTCACGGGGTTGTTTTCTTTACGCGTCGCCCCCGCGAGGGCAACTTCATGTGGGTTCGACTCCCACCACCAGCACCAAAAAACCACCAAAAAGCTACGAAATACTTTGTTTACTGCCAAGCCGTGCCACACAGTCGTTTAGGGAACTAAACTCGTGCGTGTCACGACTTGTCGAGCCTCGTCTTTCTTGCTTTTGGGTGGTTTTTTATTTGTAAAAGCTCGAGCCTTGCGCCTTTTTCTTCTCGTAGCTTATCATAGTTATTTACTTTTCAATTAAAAACATTAAAATTTTTTAAATAACGACCAAAACAATACCACACAAAATTATAGCTAAATATATGATTTTGTATTTAAGTTTAGGCTCTTTAAACAAAATTCCGCCATAAATCACTGACACAACGGTTGCAAGTTGTTTAAGCATAGACACGCCCGAAACGACAACATCTGGTTGTCTTAAAGCTGTAAACAAGAAGCGGTCCCCAACGATTAAAAAAAGTGGAAGTATGTAAATAAAAATATTTTTCCAATCACTTTTTTTAATGACATTCTTTTTCTTGATTAAACACTCACCAAGAAGATATATCCACAATATCATTGACACAAAAAGCATAAACCAAAATTGCATTTGATTTATTTCTACATTGTTTAAAATGAGTTTGTCCATAATACCGGAAACTTCATGCAAAACACATGAAACAACAAACAAGGCAATCGCTAAAACTCTTTTATTTAACTTATGCTTTTCTTTTATTGCTATATAAAAAGATTTTGAAATATCTGCTTTTAAATTATAGCAACTATACTTTGATTCCCCTTTTAAATAAGCGGTTATGTATCGCTTTTTCGAATTGCTATTTACCCCTTGTGTAATATAACTTTTTTTGTCATACAAATTCAAAAATATAAGAGTTATGAAAATTATACCAACGCCAATAAATTGCCACCAATAAACTTTTTCATTAAAAATCAAAACACTGGCAACAAATGATAATATAACCCTTATAGATGAAATAGGTTGCAATGAAGAAATGTAATAATATTTAAAAGCAATTAAGCCCGTCAGCCACGCAAGAGAAACGACAACAGATTTTAATAACACAAACAAAACATCTGTTAGCCCAGTAGAGAACGCCTCACCTGCGCACCACGAAACAAGCAAAAATCCAATAGAACTTGACAAAGCAAGGACAAATAATGTACTTGACTTTTCTACTGCCTTCTTTTTATAAACGGCATAAAAACCAGAAAAAACACCATAAAGTGTTGCAAATAATATCCACATACTAAAAATATAACATATAAATACGCATTTTCAAAACAAAAAATTTCAAATTATAACACAGCAACCTCTAAAGTTTTATCTATAACGAAGTTAAAGATTTGTACTTAGATAATTATTGGCACATTGGAGATGGAAAGAAATAAAGAGAAGACTGTCTAACACTTAAATATTTAAGATTTTAACAAAAAAATTAATTTTTTTTACCTTCAAATATAAATTTGCATAAAAAAAGACAAATAACAAAACTAAAAATGTCATTTGTCTAAATAAAATCCAAAAAATTTCGTTTTAGATTTTTTTAATTTATATCATGAAATCTACATCATAACTTGCGTTTAAATTATATAATATTCCAAGCACTTCGTTGCTTAAACTAAGGCAAGGTTTTTCTTTTAGTTGATCAAAGACAATCCTAAAAACGCAAGTGCCGTCGTATTGATTTAAAATATTTGGTAAAGCAGTTAATCGCGGTGCTACTTGTTTTACAAACTTTTCAAACATCTCATCCGTATAAATATCGTCTAAAACATTAGTTTTGTAAACAAATTTTGCACTTTTTTTATTCCCAACAGATTTTTCATATGGTGTGATGCTTGATGGAGAAAGTCTTAATATTTCTCCCAAATTTTCAACATCATAATCTCTTTTAAAGTGTATGCTAATTGTAAAATGATATTTATTCATTATCTTTCTTCTCCTCATCCTGCTGATAACCATATGTATCGAAAAACTCATCCTTTGTCATTTCAGTATCAGCGAATAAATACCCTCTTTGTCTCTAATAGTAACAGTATCTCCATTATAAATATCATAGTGAGATACGGGCTCACATTCATATTCATCTTTGACTTGTTCAGCATCTATACCATTATCTTTTAAATATGAATCGCTAAATTTTTTCGGACCTGGCATAGTCAACGTCCAATATTTATAATATATCACATAACACTTATCATATACCTATATTTCTACAACCCCTATTGCCTTACGAACATTTTTTATTGTTTGTTTTGCTAACTCTCGTGCCTTTTGTGCACCATTTCTTAATATTTCATCCACGATTTCGCGATGTGCTTGAAGATAATTGTATTTTTCACGCATTGGTGAAAGATAATTGTTCATAAGTGTGAAAAGCTCTGACTTTGCCTCACCCCATGAAATACCTTTTTGAAGTCTTTCAGCAAATTCATCAGTTTGTTGTTTTGTTCCAAAAAGTTTATAAAGTTTAAAAATTGTGTTATCCAAAGTTTTTGGTTCGTCTGGTGCAGTGCTGTCAGTGACTATTCTATTTACAAGTTTTTTCAATTTTCCTTCGTCGGCAAAAATTGGTATGGTATTACCGTAGCTTTTACTCATTTTTCTACCATCAACACCAACAAGCACTCCGACATTCTCTGCAATAAGTTCTTGTGGCAATTTGAATGTATTGCCAAATTTTTTGTTAAAATAACCAGCGACATCACGAGCAATCTCAATATGTTGTTTTTGGTCAATTCCAACAGGTACTAAGTCCGAGTCAAGAAGCAATATATCCGCCGTCATAAGAATAGGATAGCAATATAGTCCCATATTTACACCAAAGTCTTTATCGACACCCGCTTCTTCATTTGCCTCCACCTTTGCCTTGTATGCGTGTGCCCTATTCATTAAACCTTTTGGGGTTAGGTTTGAAAGTATTGTTGAAAGCTCAAAAGTTTGTGGAACATCTGACTGCTTATACATCACTACTTTTTCAGGGTCAAGTCCACATGCAAGCCATGT
>CALWTG010000077.1 GCA_944384385.1 uncultured Clostridia bacterium
TCCTATATAATGAGTAAACAAACAAGTATGCCAACAATTATTCCAAGCTTAATGAAAAGACCTGAGTATTTTTTGCACTCCTCTTGCGCTTGTAAATTATAATCATTTATTCTCGTCTGGTATGTTTTGATTTCTTTGCTTTGTGCCGTCACATCATATCGACCTAGTTGTGAAAAAAACTTATACAAAAGTTGTTTTTCATCTGTTTTTAATATTTTGACGCTATCGAACAGTTTCTCATCAATCAGTTGTTTACTCTCAATTGCAAGCACCATATTTTCGCATAACAAACAAAGTTCTTTACTTGCACAAACCTCTGTGTTTTTCTTTAAAATATTGGCAAGCTTATCCCTACTAAACACAACATCTGCCTCCATGTTTGAAAGCATAAGGACTAGTGATGAAAAAAACTTTTTCCTGCTTACATAATAAGAAGAAAATTTGAAGCCAATAAGAGCAAAACAAAAAATTATAATTACAATCAAAATTATGGTCATAGGTCACCACTTCACAATTTTTGAGAATTTTTCGTTATAAGTTCCTTCATACGTTCCCGGTCCTTCTCTTTTAGAAAGAAGCACATAACGCTGGAAATACTGTGACGGCAAACTCGCAAAAAAATCTTTGCGCTTTAATTCTTCAATGCTTGATGCGTGTGCTGTCGCAATAACCTTGACGCCACAATTCATTGCGTCAATTAGACATTTTGCATCTTCTTTATCACCAATCTCGTCTGTCACAATAAGCCCTGGGTTCATCGACCTTATGCACTGCATAAAGCCAATAGGTTTACTACAAAAACTTATGATGTCACAAAAATTACCAATATCAAGTTTACTATCCACCCCACCGGCAATTTCTCCACGCTCATCAATCACACTCACATTAAGGCAATAGTTGTGTGCAGAAAGTTGGTATAAAAAATCTCGCAGAAAAGTAGTCTTTCCTGCACCAGGAGGAGAAACAATTAAAGTGTTTTTTATACCCGTTTCATCTACAATATCATCAAAAGCACAAAGCGACATATTTTTTATTTGATGTGGTATGCGAATGTTTATGCTTGACCAATTGGTAATAGTTTTAACTTCACCATTTTCTTCAATAACATTACCGCAAAGTCCTATTCTTACGCCATTTGACATGGTGATAAAACCGTTTCTTATTTGGTCATTTACCGAATAAATAGAATAGTCGCTTGCTTTGTAAACAATGTCTGCAATCATCTCCTGAGTGCAAAACATTGCACTATCAATATCACAACAAAGCCCCTTTTCACTAACATAGTATGGTTGTCCTTTAACAAAAACAACAATTGGCTTGTTAGCTCTTAGCCGTATTTCAGAAAGTTGCGACAATGATATTTTGTAGTTAATTATGTTTTTGAGCGGGTCAGAAAGTATTTCTTGTAACATATTTTTCTCCTACAACAATGTATAGTTAGAGAAAAATAAATTCATTACTAAACACAAAAAAAATATGCAATATTACATAATACTGCATATTTTGACAATGTTTATTTTAAATTACTTTACACGTTCCATATAGCTTCCGTCACGAGTGTCAACACGGATTTTTTCACCGCTGTTAACAAATAGTGGAACGCCAATAACATAACCTGTTTCAAGTGTTGCTGGCTTGTAGCTTGATTTTGCTGTATCGCCTTGAACGCCTGGTTCGCAATCAACAATTGTTAATTCAACAAATGTTGGTGGTTCAACTGAAAATGCTGTTCCTTTGTAGAATTGTACTGTTGCAGTCATGTTTTCTGTCATAAAGTTCATTGCATCTGCAACCTGTGATTTGTTGAATGGAATTTGGTCATATGTTTCCATATCCATAAAGTAGTACAAATCTCCTTCATGATAGAGATATTGCATCTCTTTTCTCTCAATCACTGCAACTTGGAATTTGTCTGTTGGGTTAAATGTTCTTTCAATAACCTGTCCAGTGATGACATTTTTCAATTTTGTTCTTACAAATGGTGAACCCTTGCCTGGTTTTACGTGCAAAAATTCAACAACCGTGTAGACATTTCCGTCCATTTCAAATGTTACGCCTTTTCTAAAATCTCCTGCTGTTATCATATTTTCTCCTTAAATAAATTACATCATAATAAGATTATCATATTCCAAAAATTGTTGCAAGTATTTTTTAATGTCCATAATGAAAAATGTATGGTTTTCTTAGATATTGTTGCAGTTTCCTCAAACTTTGTCTTAGTTTAAGCATACTTCCGTCATAAAAATCTGTCCGTCCAACTCCATTCTCAAAAAATGTATCTCCACTAAAAAAATGATTTCCAATTATATAACACACACTTCCTTCGCTATGACCTGGAGTATGAATAACTTCAATATCAAAATCGCCAATCTTTATATGCCCTTCATTAAGCCTTTTGTCTGCGTAAAGCTGGTCAAAGTTTATTCCAAACAAATTCGCCAAATTTCCATCACTATGGAGTTTATCTTCATCAAGTTCATGAATGTAAATTTTAAGTCCATCATTTTGAAGTTTCCTGCAACAAATACAATGGTCAAAATGTCCATGTGTCAAAAGTACTGCAAGTGGTTTTAAGTTGTTTTGTTTCAAAAACATTGTAATGTCTTCGTATGCGTCACCGGGATCAATAATAAGTGCGTCATGCTCTGAATAAATAATATAACAATGCTCCATAAGTAAATCTGAAACAATTTCATGAACATTATACTGATTCATAAATACCCTTCATAATCAAACTATCTGTTGCCATATTGTCTTTTGATTCACAAATTACTGTTGGGGTGAAATTCAAATCTTTCAACGCTTTTGCAAGTGGTGCAAAATCTGGGCCATAAACTGTATCATCATAGTTTAAGTGTCTTATTTCACCTTTATCCCCATACTCAATTTTTGAGAAATGTATATGGCATGACTTTGCCCTTTCTCCCAATTTTTCAACTGCCAAATCTAAGATTTTTTTATAATCATCATATGTCTTTAAAGTTCCGCCGGTCAATGCGTTTATGTGTCCAAAATCAAATGTTGGAACCAAACATTCATCCATAGTACATAAGTCAATAATTTCTTCATACGTCCCTATTTGTTGTGGCTTACCCATTGTCTCAATGCAAAGCCTTTTGCCATTTTTAAGAAAATCGCCATTTTTTAAAATAACAAGCAAATTTTTCAAATTTGTTTTTATGTTACTAATAGCTTCTTCTCTTGAAAGCTTGCCACAAGAACCTATATGCACAACATAATCTCTACCACCAAAACATTCAAGCAGCGTAAGTCCCCTTGTGAAATATCCAAAAGACTTTTCAATCATAAGAGGGTCAGGATTAGCCAAGTTGATATAATAAGGGGCGTGACAAGAAATCAAAACATCATACTTTTTTGCCTCTTCTCCTATCTTTCTGGCTGTATCTTCTTTTATTGTAAAGCCTCTACCAAACGAAAACTCATAGGCATCTAGTCCCATTGAATGGAGCCACATAGGTGCTTCAATACTATGCTTATGTCCTTGTTCATAAAATAATTTTTGATTGCCAGATGGGCCAAATCTAATCTTATCTATCATATTTCACCTTCTTTTGTTTCAATCAGTTTAAAATTACCATTTTTAATATCTTCAAGTGTACAGCTTTCTTCAATTTCATAATCACCACATCTAGTGCGTACAATTGCTAGCATAGTACCACATGTTGATAGTTTTTGTGCCATGTCACGGCAGATGCTTCTAATGTATGTTCCGCCCGAGCATGTTATTTCAAACATAAAAGTATTTTTGTCTACCTGTGACAAACACTTAATATCGTATATTGTAACCCTGCGAGTTTTTAGTTCGAATGTTTCACCTTTTCTAGCTAAATCATAAGCTTTTTTACCATTTATTTTTTTTGCTGAATACATTGGAGGCAACTGGTCAAATTCTCCAACAAAGCTTTTAGTGGTATTTATTACATCATCAAGTTTTATATCGCATGGAATTTCTTTGATAACATTCCCTTCGCTATCAAGCGTATCAGTTTGTTTTCCAAAATAAAATATAGTCTTATATGTCTTTGTTTTGTTTAAAAACTTATCAAATAATTTGGTGGCTTTGTTGACACCCAAAATCAAAACGCCACTACCCAGTGGATCCAAAGTACCCATATGTCCTATCTTTTTAGGTTTTAAAGCATACTTGACAATTTGAACGGCCTTGCTACTTGACATCTGCGTTGGTTTATTTAAAACTATTATTCCGTCTTTTTCAAATACTTGCATCTTTATGTTGTATCTCCAATTTTAACTCATCAATTACTTTATTTAGACAAACATCTTTATCCCCGCCTATTCTACCACCTGCGGCTTGAGGATGTCCTCCACCCCCGAACTTTGATGCTACATTTGCAACATTATAGTTTTTCAATGACCTAAAACTTAGCGAATAAAAATCTTTTTGAATTTCTATCATAGTGAAAGATATTTTTGTTCCCTCTAAATTAAGCAATGCGTTTACATAGTCACCAAAATCAGACTTTTTGCAATCGTTATCTTTCAAGAATTTTTGTGATACAACGACGTATCTAATGCCGTTATCAGTTTTAGCCATCTCGTCTAATTTTTTAGTAAGTTCATAAGTTTTCTTTGTCACAAGTTTAAAAAGATGATAGTTTACTGTGGCAAAATCTGCACCATCATCAAGCAATTTTGAAGCAACATAGTGCGAATAGCTTGTTGTACTATCGTGCATAAAACAACCCGTATCATCACTGACGCCCAAATACAAGAAAGTGGCAACCCATGAATTTAATTGCACCTTTGACAAAGATAAAAGT
>CALWTG010000078.1 GCA_944384385.1 uncultured Clostridia bacterium
AGTTGTTTTTGACAGAGGTGGTTACATCTACACAGGAAGAGTTCAAGCACTCGCCGAAGGCGCAAGAAGTGCTGGACTGAAGCTATAGGAGGCAAAAATGGCAGAACAAGAAAAACAACAAGATAGACAAGAAAAACAAAGAAAGCCAAGAGCGCCAAGAGAAGAGCGTTCAAGACGTGAAGATGATGGTATTGATAAAAACCTCGTCGCAGTACGCCGTGTCACAAAAGTTGTCAAAGGCGGAAGAACACTCAGATTTTCAGCAGTTGTTGTTGTTGGTGACCACAAAGGTAATGTCGGCATGGGAACAGGTAAAGCAAAAGAAGTTCCTGCTGCAATTGACAAAGCAACAATGAATGCAAAGAAAAATATGAGACCAATCAACATCGTCAATGGAACAATCCCACACGAGATAATTGGTAAATATGGCACATCAAAAATTCACCTTATTCCAGCCAAAGAAGGTTCTGGAATCATCGCAGGTGGTGGTGCTCGTGCCGTTTTGGAACTTGCAGGAATTAAAGACATTGTCACAAAAATTCATGGTTCCACAAACAAAATCAACTCAGTTAGAGCAACGCTAGACGGACTAAGCAGGGTAAAGACACGTGAGCAAATTGCTGCTCTTCGTGGCAAATTACCAGAGGAAATCTAGGAGGAAATCATGGCACAGAAAAAATTGAAAGTTACACTTGTCAGAAGTCCAATAGGCTATGACAAAAAACAATCACAAATATTAAAGGCACTTGGCCTAAATAAATTAAATCATTCAGTTGTTTTACCAGACAATGAAAGTGTGAAAGGAAGCATTTTCCACGTCAAACATTTGGTAAAAGTTGAAGAAGTTTAGGAGGAAGATATGGACATTCAAACACTTGCACCAGCCAAAAACTCAAGAACACCTGAAAAGCGTATCGGAAGAGGCATTGGCAGTGGAATTGGTAAAACAAGTGGAAAAGGCCACAAGGGTCAAAACGCACGTAGTGGTGGCGGAGTCAGACCAGGTTTTGAAGGCGGACAACTCCCACTTGTCAGAAAACTCCCAATCAGAGGTTTCAACAACTACAATTTCCAAAAAGAATATGCAACTTGCAATGTTGCAGATTTGGAAAAATTTGAAGCAAACTCAGTTATTACACTTGAACTTTTATATCAATCAAGAGTTATAGGAAAAATTAAGCCATATGGTCTAAAAATTCTTGGAAATGGCGAACTTACTAAACCACTCACAGTTAAAGCAAACAAATTTACTAAGAGTGCTATTGAGAAGATTGAAAAAGCCGGTGGAAAAGCTGAGGTGATCTAATGTTTAAAACATTTATAAATGCATTTAAAATTAAAGATCTACGCAAAAAAATTCTAATAACGCTACTTTTATTGTTTATATATAGGCTTGGCTGTTGGATAACAGTCCCAGGAATAAACCCAGGGGCACTAACAGGCACTGCCAATATGGACAATGGTATGACGTTTTTAGGGCTTATGAACTCAATAAGCGGTGGAGCGCTTGCAAATGCATCGTTATTTGCACTTGGCGTTTCACCTTACATCAGTGCATCGATTATCATTCAACTTTTAACAGTTGCAATTCCTCCACTAGAACGTCTTTCAAAACAAGGTGAAGAGGGCAGAAAAAAGATAAACTTTTATACCCGTATCTGCGCACTTGTTCTTGCAACGGCACAGGCAGTTGGAATTGTCGTTTCTTATGCAAATTCTGATGGCTTTATTGACACAAGACTTTTTGGTGCATCAGCACCAATTTGGCTCACTTGTGCAGTCATCGCAATACTTATGATTGCAGGGGCTATGTTCACAGTTTGGCTTGGTGAAAGAATAACAGATCTCGGCGTTGGTAACGGACTTAGTCTTCTTATCTTCGTTGGTATACTTTCATCAGCTTGCACAGGAATATACACAGCTATTGAAACAACCATCCAAGACATTGACTATATTTGGACAATTGTCGTATTCTTGGTTGCAGTTGTCGCTATCTTCTCACTCATTGTCTTTATTGACAATGCAGAAAGAAAAGTCCCCGTTCAATATGCAAAACAAGTCAAGGGCAGGAAGATGTATGGTGGACAATCAACATACATTCCAATCAAAGTCAATTCAACAGGCGTTATTCCAATCATATTCGCAAATGCGATTGTGACATTCCCACAAATGCTTATTAGCATTTTCTGGCCAAACACACCATTCGCTGATTGGTGGACACAGTACATGGGCACAAGCTCATGGGTATACATTGTGTTAACTGCACTTTTAATTTTGTTCTTTGCATACTTTTACTCACAAATCACATTCAAACCTGATGATGTGAGCAAGCAAATTCAACAAAATGGTGGATTTATTCCAGGCATAAGGGCAGGAAAGCCAACGGCAGAATATTTGGGCAAAATATCGTCAAGATTGACGCTGTTTGGTGCAATATTCTTAGCATTTATTGCTCTTGTTCCAAGTCTTGTATTCAATGCACTTGCAACAACAGTTGCTACTTCAACGCTCATTAACGCATTCAGCGTAACAGGGCTTATGATTGTAGTTTCAGTTGCACTTGAACTTGATAAACAGCTTGAAGCTCAGATGCTCATGAGAAATTATAGAGGATTTTTGAAGTGAGATTGATTTTATTAGGCGCCCCAGGTAGTGGAAAAGGTACGCAGGCACAAAAAATTCAAAGTGAGTTTGGTGTCTGTCATATCTCCACGGGCGAACTTATAAGGCAAAACATCAAAGACAAAACAAAAGTTGGAGTCATGGCAGAAAGTATCATCAACAAAGGTGACCTTGTGCCAGATAACATCGTCATTGAAATGGTGAAAAACATACTCAGTGACGAAAAAGTCAAAGACAATTTTGTTTTGGACGGTTTTCCAAGAACAGTTGCACAAGCTGAGGCGCTTGATAACATAACTAAAATTGATAAAGTTATTTTAATTGATACTGACACTCAGGAAACAAAAGAGAGGATGTTAAAACGAAAAATTTGTCCTCTTTGTCAAAAAACATTTAGCGACACTTTGGTGTGTCCAAACTGCAATGTTACACTAATAAAGCGTGATGACGACAACGAGCAAACAATAGATGAGCGCTTTATGGTGTACGAAAAGCAGACAAAACCACTTGTGGAATACTACTTGAAAAATAAATTGCTTTACAAAGTCGATGGAAACAAAGATATTGAACAAGTTTTTAAAGACATTAAGTGTATTTTAAATGAAGGTAAAGTATGATTTGTAAGACAAAGCAAGATATTGATGGAATGAGAAAGGCGAACATTGTTGTTCGTGATGCGCTAAATTATGCAGAAACATTGATAAAGCCAGGGCTTTCAACATATGAACTTGACAAACTTGTTGAAAAGTTTATAATAGACCATGGTGCGATTCCTTCTTTTAAGGGTTTTGAAGGCTATCCAGCAAGTATTTGCACTTCTATCAATGAAATGGTTGTGCATGGCATTCCTTCAAAAGATGTAATACTAAAAGAGGGTGACATCATCAGTGTTGACATCGGCACAATAGTTGATGGCTACAATGGTGACGCAGCGAGGACTTTTGCTGTTGGGAAAATCAGTCCAGAAAAGCAAAGGCTCATCGATGTCACAAAGCAGTGCTTTTTTGAGGGCATAAAGCATCTAAAAGTTGGCTCAAAACTTGGTGAACTTGGTCATGCAATTCAAGTTTACGCAGAGTCAAACGGCTATGGTGTTGTTCGTGAGCTTGTTGGCCATGGAATTGGTCATAATATGCACGAAGAGCCAGAAGTCCCAAACTATGGCAGTCCAAAAAGTGGCATTGTTGTCAAAGAAAATATGTGTCTTGCAATTGAGCCTATGATAACCATGGGGCAACGCTATGTTTACATGGCAGAAGACGGCTGGGGAATTTTCACACAAGATTACAGCCCAGCAGCTCATTATGAAAACACAGTCATCGTTACAAAAGACGGAGTGGAGATTTTATCATTATGAGTAGTGTTTCGGTTGGCGATTTAGTCAAAAGCACAAAAGGTAGAGATATGGATACTGTCTATATCGTGTATGCAGTTGACAATGACTATGCCTATTGTGTCAATGGCAAGACAAGGCTTTTAGCAAAGCCAAAAAAGAAAAAGTCAAAACATCTGCTTTTACTCGGAGTAAAGGCAGGGGAACTTGAAAAAAAGTTCCAAATGCACGAAAAAGTGCTTGATAGCGAAATAAAAAAGGCAATTGATAATTTAAAAATAGTTTAGGAGTTTGTATGTCAAAGGAAGATGTGATAGAATTTGAAGGGGTTGTTGAAGAAGTTCTTCCAAACACCTTGTTCACAGTAAGGCTAGATAATGGCCACACAATCACTGCCCATATAAGTGGTAGACTAAGAATCAACTACATCAAAATCCTTGAAGGAGACAGGGTGAAAGTTGAGATGAGTCCATACGACTTGACCAAAGGCAGAATAACATATAGAATAAAATAAATTATGTTTAAATTATAAATTGAAAGGAGAGAGAAAATGAAAGTTAGACCATCAGTAAAACCAATGTGCGATAAGTGCAAGGTGATTAAACGTGAAGGAAAAGTTATGGTCATCTGCTCAAAAGACAAATCGCATAAACAAACACAAGGCTAAACTTGAATATTACGCATCATAGCCGCGGCAAGTATATGGTGCGACAAAATATAAATCAATAAAAAATAAATTCGGAGGAAAATATGGCAAGAATCGCTGGTGTTGATTTACCCAGAGAAAAAAGAGTTGAGATAG
>CALWTG010000079.1 GCA_944384385.1 uncultured Clostridia bacterium
GTTTAATCCTATATCTATTTGCAATAGGCATAGTTTGTCTTCTTATTTCATCATTTGGAGCGTGCAATGATATAGTCAATGTTATTTGTAAATTTTCTTCTCTTAACTTGTCTATTTTATCCACAAGCCCGCAAGTTGACAGTGATATGTTCCTTTGACTTATGTTGATTCCATATTCATCTGAGACACATTTTAAAAACTTGACGACATTGTCATAGTTGTCAAGTGGCTCACCACTACCCATTAAGACGACATTGGTTATTTGCCTTTTTTCTTTCGTACCACCAAGTAGTGCATTGACGCAAAGCACTTGAGAAAGTATCTCACCACTTGTCAAATTTCTAATAAGTCCACCAAGTGTAGACGCACAAAATTTGCACCCCATTCGACATCCGACTTGTGTTGACACACAAAGCGTATTGCCGTACTTATATTTCATCAGCACGCCTTCAATAATATTGCCGTCAGTAAGTTTGTACAAAAACTTCATTGTGCCGTCACTACTCTTTAATTGTCTATAAATTTCAATAGGTTGAAACACATAATTCTTAGATAATGTATAAATAAGTGACTTTGGGATATTGCTTATTTGGCTTGGCGACTTATACAAAGTTAGTGCATCATAAAGCTGTCCCAGCCTAAATTTAGGCTGATTTAAGTCACTCAAAAGATTACCCAGTTCTTCATAAGATAAATCATGTAAATTAAACATTGGCAATTGTCCCTATTTCGACTTTTTTGCCATTTAGATAGCTCTTGCTTGGCATAACCTTTCCACCCGGCGCCTGAATAAGTTCAACCATAACAGCACCGTCTTGACACTTTATAACAAGTCCTTGTTTTGGCGACGCACAAACAACTGTGCCGTTTTGCTCATCACAATCTAAAACAACTTTTTTCAGTTTAAATGTTTTAAATGTCACCCCAGAAAGTGTAAACTTCGCCCCTAAGTTTGGAGAAAGCGCTCTTGTCAAATTTACGAGCTTATCCGCCGTCATGTTAAAATCGAGCATTGTATCTTCGGCTTTTATCATCTTGGTAAAAGTCGCCCGCGTTTCATCTTGTGGCGTCCACTTATCTAAACCGTCTTGTATCATATCTAGCGCTTTAACGACCAACTCGCCACCAGCATGTGCAAGCTTCGTTGTTAGCGTTTCATAGTTGTCATCATCGTCAATATCAACCTTTGTTGAAATAAGCATATCGCCTGTATCAATTCCAGCCTCTGTACGCATGATTGTGACGCCGGTTTGTTTCTCTCCGTTTATTAGTGCATATTGAATTGGTGATGCTCCTCTATACTTTGGCAAAAGTGACGCATGCACGTTTATTATTTTGTGTGGGCAAATATCAATTATCTCTTGGCTTAAAATTTGACCATATGATGCAGTGACCATTATATCTGCATCAATTGCACGCAATGCATCAACACCATCTCGTCTAATCTTTTCAAACTGATAAACATCAATATTATGTTGTTTTGCAAATGTCTTAATCTTCGGCTCAATTATTTTATGTCCCCTTCCTGATGGTTTGTCGGGCTGAGTAACAACTGCGACAACTTTGTGATTTGAATGCAAAATATAGTCAAGGCATATACATGAAAAGTCCGATGTTCCTAAAAATATAACTTTCATTTTTACTCCTTTTCTAGTTTATCAATAAACAGGATGCCGTTTAAATGGTCTATCTCATGACAAAGGCAACGCGCCAAGTACTTTTCGCCTGTGATTTGGAAGTGATAGCCGTATCTATCTTGGGCACTTACAGTGACAACCATAGGTCTTTTAACCTTGCCTCGTATTTTGCCACAACTAAGGCAACCTTCTTCCTCTATGTCACAACCACTTTGGCTGATAATTACTGGGTTAACAAGTTCAAGTCTCATATCATTGACGTCCATAACTATCACTCGTTTAAGCATACCGACCTGAACTGCTGCAAGTCCCATACCGTCATTGGCGTACATAGTCTCCCACATATCGTCAATTAGTTGTTCTAATTTTTCATCGAATACTTTAACTTCTTTGCTTGTTTTTCTAAGCAACATATCTGATTTTTGAATAACTTCTCTTACTGCCATTTTATACTCCTTTAACTTAAATTTTGAGGATTGATTTCAACGAATATGCTAACCTTTGCATTTTCATATTTGTCACATATCTCGTATAGTTTTTGAATAATATCATCCTCATGCTCATGCTTTATACGCATTAGAATTTGATATCTAATTTTATTCTTGATTTTGCCGATTGGACTTTTCATTGCGTCCAAGTATACAAAATCTTGTAAATACTCGCTTTGAAGCTGTTTGATATCAGTATAGCACAATTTTGTCGTTTCGCGAACAATTTCTTCATTTTGAGATGAAAACAAAAGTCTAAGTATTGTCGTGAATGGTGGAAACATTGTGTTCTTGCGAATATTAAGTTCTTTCTCAAAAAAGCTTTTATAGTCATAGTTTGCAATGTATCTATACGCATAGTGCCTTGGTGCATATGTTTGCAAAATAACTTTTCCTTCTGCTTTGTCACGCCCAGCACGACCAGCCATTTGAGTGATAAGTTCAAAAGTCTTTTCCGTGCTTTTATAGTCACTATGATACAAACTTTGGTCTGCATCAATAATACCAACCAGCGTAACATCTGAAAAGTCATGACCTTTGGCAATCATCTGTGTTCCAACAAGTATTGCCGGTTTTGTGCTACCAAAAGCTGACAATATTTTTTGATATGCGTTTTTTGTCCTTGTCGTGTCATTGTCCATTTGAAACACTGGCACATCAGGATAAAGCTCTTTAAGTTTTGCAACTACTTGCTCTGTGCCTATTGCTCCGTTTCGTATTGCCGTACTCTTGCAATTTGGGCACACAGTTAACGCTTTATATCGCTTGCCACAATAATGGCATTTTAACTTATTTTCATGTCTATGGTAAACAAGTGTGACATCACAGTCACTGCACTTTGGTATATAGCCACAATTTGTGCAACGCATAAACGAGCTGTATCCTCTTCGGTTGATAAATAGCATTGCTTGGTGCTTTTCTTTTATGCACTTATCAAGTTCATAAAGCATAGCACTTGAAAACATACCAGTGTTGCCGTTTCGTATTTCGCTAAGCATATCAACAATTTGAATTTTTGGCATTGGCTTGTCGTTTATACGCGTTGGTAAGGTCAAAAGTTTATATTCACCATTTAACGCCTTTTGATAGCTTTCTAGGTCTGGTGTAGCACTTGCTAGCACCAATGAACAATTATTGTATGCACTCCTGAATTTTGCGATGTCAAACGTGTTATATCTTGGGTTAGATTCGCTTATATAGCTTGTTTCATGCTCTTCGTCAATAATTATCACCCCGACATTTTTAACCGGTGCAAATATTGCGGAGCGTGCTCCTATGACAATTTTTGCTTCATTCATCAGCACTCTTCGCCACTCGTCAAAACGCTCGCCAGCACTAAGCCCACTGTGCAAAATTGCAACATTGTCGCCAAATCTTGCCCTAAAATGCGACAACACCTGAGGCGTCAATGATATTTCTGGCACAAGCATTATGGCGTTTTTACCGCTTTGGACCATACTTTCAATAACCGACATATATACCTCAGTTTTCCCACTTCCTGTGACGCCAAACAAAAGATACGTGTCGTTGTTTTTAAGTATTGCATCAACTGCGCGTTGTTGCATTAAAGTGAGCTCGTGTTTCTCTGCGGTAATTTCATATGACAATGGTTTTCTGTTTTGCTCAACTTCCAAAACTTTTAATACATTATCATCAATTAGTTTATTGACCGCACTTTGCGTAAATTTCGATGTCAATTCACTTTTTAAATACTTTTCACCAAGCTTTAAATATTCAAGCAGTGCTATGATGTTTTTTGCATTTTTTCTAACATTGCCTACGTATGACTTTGGGTCAACACAAACCGTGACATAAGTTTTTACAAGTGGTTTAACATCATCTGTTCTTACCTCTGACGGTATAAAGAGCCTTAAACAATCGGCATATCTTAGATGATACTTTTTTACCATAAAGTGCATAAGCTCTATATGTTCTTCCAAAATCACTGGATAGCTGTCAATGGCATAAAGTATTTTTTTTAGTTTATCGTTTGATAAGTCTGACTTGTCTTTTAGCGCAATGACAAAACCTTGAATATTTCTTTTACCAAAAGGCACCATCACTCTTTGTCCAATGGTGGTATCTTCAAGCGCTATGTAGTCAAATACTTTATCAACTGTGCTGTTTGTTATGTCAACAATAACTTCTGCAATCATAGCATAATGATATCACAAATATCGGTCAAAATAAAGCGTTTTTTAAATTGAAAGAAAAAGCCACACAAAATTGTGTGGCTAAACTTTTTTAATTTTATTTACTTCACATCATCACTTGAAACAATAGTACCAGCATAAATTTCATCGGCAGCCATACTTATTGCCTTTTTGTCACTTTTTTCAATTTCAGCTGGGATACGTTTTTCAAGTTCTTTTGCACGCTTCTCCATAATGATACAAAGTTTGTACTTGTTTCCATCCATCTTTTTTACCAATTCATCGATTGGTGGTTCTATCATCATAATTAAACACCTCTTTTAAGTCATATATTTTGTTCAATCCTTGCTATTGTAACATAAAAAACTTATTTTGTGCATACATTTTTTATATTTTTAGCAATATTTTGAAAGTTTCTTCATCCACCACTTCAACTCC
>CALWTG010000080.1 GCA_944384385.1 uncultured Clostridia bacterium
AAAACAACTGTGTCAATTTTTGCTTTGAGTGCTTTTTTGCCAATGTCTTCCCCAACAAGTCTTGCTTGTTCGGTTTTGTTTTTGCCTTGGAGTGATTTTTCTAGTGCTTTGTCTTGGCTTGATGCACTGGCAAGAGTAACGCCCTTTGTGTCATCTATTATTTGTGCATATATTGAAGTGTTGCTTCTGTAAACACAAAGTCTTGGACGCTCAGCTGTACCAGAGATTTTTTCTCTTACGCGCTCATGGCGAATAAGTCTTTCTTTGTTTTTGTCTAATTTATTAAACATTTAACTTCTCCTTTATTTCTTTGCGCCTTTGCCAGCGGCTTTACCAACTTTTCTTATCACAACTTCATCGTCATATCTAACTCCATATGCGTGATAAGGTTCGACTTTTCTTAAATCTCTAATTTTTGAGGCAAACTGACCAACTTTTTGTCTGTCTATTCCTTTAACAACAATTTCTGTTGCTGATGGACATTCCAAAGTGATGCCATCTTCTTCCAAAACTTCGATTGGATGTGAATAGCCAAGATTCAAAACTAGTTTGTTTCCTTGCTTTGATGCTTTGTAACCAACGCCGTTTATAACAAGTTTCTTTTCAAAACTGTCATGAACACCTTTAACCATGTTGGCTATAAGTGCACGGTAAAGACCGTGTTTTGCACGGGTTTCATTTTCATCATCTTTGCGAGTAAGTTCAACTCTGCCATTTGTGCAGTTGACTGTTATGAGTTTATCAACGTCGAGGCTAAGTGAGCCTTTTGGTCCTTTAACTGTAACAGTGCTTCCTTGTGTGGTGAGTCCAACTCCTGCTGGCAAATCGATATGTTTTCTACCTATTCTCGACATATTTTCCTCCTACCATACAAAAGCCAAAACTTCGCCACCAACATCTTTGGCACGAGCTTGCTTATCTGTTAAAATACCTTTATTTGTTGAGATGATTGCGATTCCAAGACCGTTTATAACCTTTGGGAGTTTATCTTTTTCTGCATAAACTCTAAGACCTGGCTTAGAAATTCTTTTAAGTCCTGAAATAACGCTTTCACCGTTATTGTCATATTTAAGTGTGACAACTATATCTTTGTGTGAACCTTCTTCTTTCAAAACTGCGTCAACAATGTATCCTTCATCTTTAAGAATGTTGAGTATTGTGAGTTTTTCTTTTGAAGCAGGAACAACAACTTCTTTATGCTTAGCCGCAAGGCCATTGCGAATACGGGTAAGCATATCTGCGATTGGATCTGATAATATCATACTTTCCTCCTCTTACCAACTAGACTTCTTGACACCAGGTATTTCACCTTTTGATGCAAGCTCTCTAAAACATATTCTGCAAATGCCATACTTTTTAAGGACGGAATGTGGACGTCCACAAATTGAGCAACGTGTGTATTCACGAGTTGAAAACTTTTGTTTTCTTTGTTGCTTTTCTATTAACGCTTTCTTTGCCATAATTCCTCCTTATCTTGTCCTGAATGGCATACCAAGCTTTTCAAGCAAGGATTTTGCCTCTTTATCCGACTTTGCACTTGTGATAATCATCACATCAAGACCACGAATTTGGTCTATTTTGTCATACTCAATTTCTGGGAATATAAGTTGTTCTTTTATTCCGAGTGAGTAATTTCCTCTTCCGTCAAATGCTGTGTCGCTTACGCCTTTGAAGTCCCTAACTCTTGGAAGAGCGATTGAAATGAGTCTATCCAAAAACTCATACATCTTGTCCCCTCTAAGTGTCACCTTTGCACCGATTTTTGCGCCTTGGTGAATTTTGAAGTTAGAAATAGCTTTCTTTGCGCGTGTTGCAACAGCTTTTTGACCTGCAATTGCTGTAAGTTCATCAACTGCAATGTTAAAGCTCTTTGAATTGTCTTTAACTGCACCAAGCCCCATATTGAGTACTATTTTACTGATTGAAGGAACTTGATTTACATTTTTGTAACCAAACTCAGAAATGAGTGCTGGCACAACTTGTTCTTTATATTGAACTGCTAATCTGCTTTTCATTATTCCTCCTTACTCTTCTCTGCTTTTTTTGCAGGGGCTTTTTTTGTTGTAGTTTTTTTTGTTGTCGTCTTTTCTGCCGACTCTTTCTTGGTTGTTTCTTTTGCCTTTGTTGTCTTTGTTGCTTTTGGTGCTTCGCTTGCATCGGCTTTTTTGTCAGCCTTTGTTTGCTTTTTCACTTGCTTTGAATAAGCTTTGTCAAGTGATGCACCACATTTTTTACATATTCTGACATTCTTACCGTCAACCTCTTTGTGTCCAACGCGTGTAGCTTTTCCACATGCTGGGCAAATCACCATAACATTTGATGCTTCCAAAAGTGCGCTCTTTTTAATAAGACCACCTTTGTCTTGTTGAGATCTTGGTTTTTGATGTTTTGTAACAACATTGACACCGTCCAAAAGTACTTTGCTATCTTTTGGAGAAACTTCCAAAACTTTTGCGGTTTTACCCTTTTCTTTTCCGGCAATCACAACGACTGTATCGCCTTGTTTAACAAATAATTTTGCCATGATTTCTCCTTTTAAATAACCTCAGGAGCAAGGGAGATTATCTTCATATATCCCTTATCTCTAAGTTCTTTTGCGATAGGTCCAAAGATACGAGTACCTTTTGGTTGTTTTTGGTTATCGATGATAACTGCTGCGTTGTCATCAAACTTGATGTGTGTTCCGTCTGGGCGACGAAGACCTTTACTTGATCTAACGATAACTGCCTTGACAACATCACCTTTTTTCACAGAACCACCAGGTGCTGCGCTTTTTACTGATGCAACGATGACATCACCGATATTTCCACTTCTTCTATATGAGCCTCCAAGCACACGGATACACATGATTTGTCTTGCACCTGTGTTGTCAGCCACTTTAAGTCTTGTTTGTGGTTGAATCATAAAAACCTCCTATCTTGCCTTTTCAACAATTCTAACGACTCTGTAATATTTGTCTTTTGAGATGTGTCTTGTTTCCATGATTTCAACTGTGTCACCTATGCCACACTCATTATTTTCATCATGAGCCTTGAATTTTGTTGTTTTTTTAACGACTTTTTTGTAAAGTGGGTGTTTTGTGTTTGAAACAACGGCAACAACAACTGTCTTGTCCATTTTGCCACAACTTACAACCACTCCTTGTTTTGTAAGGCGTCTATTTCTTTCTAAATTTTCCATACTTCCACCTACTATGCCTTTTTCTCTTTTAATAATGTATTGACCCTAGCAATGTCCTTTTTGACATTGTGAATTTGCATTGGGTTAGGCAAATTGCCTGTTGCTTGTGAAAAACGGAGATTGAACAATTCTTGTTTTAAGTCAACAAGTTTTTGATTTAATTCTTCAACCGTCAAACTTCTAAGTTCATTTATTTTCATTGTTCTCACCACCTTGTTCTCTCTTTATGAATTTTACGGTGCAAGGAAGTTTGTGACCAGCAAGTCTAAGTGCTTCACGAGCGATATCTTCAGTAACACCACCCATTTCAAAAAGTACTCTTCCTGGTTTAACAACTGCTACCCAAAATTCT
This sequence comes from uncultured Clostridia bacterium, assembly GCA_944384385.1. GTDB lineage: Bacteria > Bacillota > Clostridia > Christensenellales > UBA1242 > UBA5893. The sequence continues at coordinate 3,533 of CALWTG010000080.1, forward strand.
GGTGAACCTTTACCGGAACCCATACGAGTTTCAGCAGGCTTCTTTGTTACAGGTTTATCTGGGAAAATTTTTATCCAGACTTGACCACCACGCTTAATGTATCTTGTCATTGCGATACGCGCAGCTTCTATTTGATTTGATTTTATCCAACATGGCTCTGTTGCGACAAGACCATAGTCACCATAAGTAAGTGTATTGCCTCTTGTTGCAACTCCTTTCATTCTGCCACGATGAACTCTTCTTCTTTTAACACGTTTTGGCATCAACATTAGTCCTGTCCTCCTTTTGAAGCTTGTTTCTTCTCCAAGATGTCGCCTTTATATATCCAAACTTTGACGCCAAGTTTTCCGTAGTTTGTGTAAGCTGCTGTGACTGCATAATCAATGTCTGCACGAAGTGTTTGAAGTGGAAGACTTCCATCCATATAAGTTTCACTTGTTGAGATGGAGTTTGCACCGTTGACAACACCGCTAACTCTGACTTTGCAACCTTTTGCACCAGCCTTCATAACTCTTTGAAGTGCTTGTTTTAATGCACGTTTGTATGCGACACGCTTTTCAAGCTGAGCAACAATGCTCTCTGCAACCAAACGAGCATCAAGGTCTGGTTTTTTAACTTCTTTGATGTTTATAATCAAATTTTTTGTTGGGCTTATTATCTTGGACAACTGCTTTTTGATTACCTCAATATTTGAGCCTTTTTGTCCAATAAGAACAGCTGGTCTACCTGTGTAGATGTTAAGCACCAACTTTTCTTTTGTTCTGTCAATTTCAACTTTTGAAATTGATGCTGTGTGATAGTTCTTTTCAAAGAACTTTCTTATCTTGTTATCTTCTAATAGGAACTTGGCAAAATCTTTCTTGCCTGCGTACCAAGATGAATCCCAAGATTTGTTTACTCCTACTCTGAATCCGATTGGATTAACTTTCTGACCCATTATTTTGCCTCCTTCCTTTAATTTTGCTCACTACCAAGAATTATGGTTATGTGGCAAGTTCTTTTTAATAATCTATTAGCTCTGCCCTTAGCGCGTATGTCAAGTCTTTTGAGTGTTGGTCCTGG
>CALWTG010000081.1 GCA_944384385.1 uncultured Clostridia bacterium
ACCATTTTGATATGTATCGTCTTTCAAGCAAAGAAGAAGCAGAAGAACTTGGCTTTGGTGAGTATTTTGACCTTCGCACACTTGACGGTGTTTGTCTTGTGGAGTGGGCAGAAAATGTCAAAGGACTTTTGCCAGCACTTCATGTTGAAATAACAATAACAAAAGTCGATGAAACAAAACGCAAAATTGGTTTTTCTGTAAAAGGTTGGGTAAAATGAAACTACTTTGTATTTCAACAGCATTCAAAAACACAGACATTGCTCTTTGTGTAGATGGTAATCGCCTATATAAAAGTATTGATAGTAACGCAAAGCAGTCTGAAAATGCACTTGTTGCTATTGATGAAGTGCTAAAAGATAGTAAACTTGATATTAGCGATATTGACACCGTAGCAGTGGTTGTTGGCCCAGGTTCGTTTACTGGAATAAGAATAGGCGTAGGGCTTGTAAAGGGTATGAGTTTAGCAAAACCAGACCTTAAACTAATCTCAATTTGCTCGCTTGACCTTATGGCTCACATTCATGCAGATAGTGGCGCAAAAAATGAATTTTGGTGCGTAATAAATGCACTAAGTGGAAATATCTTTGCTTGCAAATATGACCAAAAAGGTGAAAGGCTGACACAGCCTACAATGCTAACAGGTGATGAACTTGCTTGTCTTAATGGCGATGTCGTTGGGCTTAAAGATGAAAATCTTGGTATGTGTAACAGTTTTGTTGAATTTTCACCTGAGTCACTTTTGAGTTTGGCAGAAAAATACTATTCAAAGAACGAGTTTACACCAGAAAATTTGCTTTTGCCAATATATTTAAGAAAGTCACAGGCGGAGCAGGCATATGCAGATAAGAAAGATTAAACCACAGCACGCAAAAGAGCTCATCGAACTATCACAGCAAAATTTTGGTGATGAAAGTTGGACAGAAAAGCAACTGACAGACATAATAACAGACGACAATTATATTTGTATCGCACTTATTGAAGATGAAAAAATGCTTTCGTATTTAATAGCAGTGCAGTCGCTTGATGATGTCAATATTGTCAGCATAGCAACAAAAGAAGGGCACAAAAACAAAGGTTATGCAACCAAACTTATCAAGTGGATGATTGCACTTTGTCAATATGTCGAAAAGACGCTTTCGCTTGAAGTGAAGTCAAAAAACATCACTGCAATAAACCTTTATCAAAACTTGGGGTTTGAGAAAGTACACGAGCGAAAAAATTATTACCGTGACGGCGACACTGCACTGATTATGTTTCACGTCACGAAAGACTCACAAAAGGCATAAATAATTATGTGATAACATATAAAAATAGTTCAGTTAATTACATAACCTTAGGCGAAGGTGATGAAACAATACTCTATCTTCATGGGTGGGGTGGGAATATAAACAGTTTTAAGTATTTGACACAATCATTTAATGCAAAACAAATTTTAGTTGACTTTCCACCGTTTGGAGAAAGCGAAGAGCCAAAGTCGCCTTACACAATTTTTGATTATGCACAAATTGTTTATGAAATTTTGCAAAAAGAAAATGTAAAAAAATTAAACATAATTTGCCATTCATTTGGTGCAAGAGTTGCCATTGTTCTCTTGGCAAAATATGATGTATGTGTTGAAAAATTAGTCATAACTGGTGGGGCAGGAATTAAGCCAAAAAAAAAAAAAAAAAAAATATTTAGAAAAATAAAATATAAAATAAAAAAAATATTCAATAAAAATTATATTGCAGGTTCATCTGACTATAAAATATTATCACCGGTTATGAAAAAAACATTTTCAAATATAGTTAGCTTAGACCTTTCAGATTACGCAAAACAAATAAAATCAAAAACATTGCTAATATATGGAAATTTAGATAAAGAAACGCCAATATATATTGCAAAAAAATTAAATAAATATATAAAAAATTCAAAATTGATAATATATAAAAATTATGGACATTTTGCATATATTGAAAATAATATTCAATTTTTAATTGACATAAAAACATTTTTAAAAGGGGAAAAATAATGGACTTTTTCAGTGCTACAAATTTGCATCTTTACATCGGCATAATTTTGTCGTGCGTAAATGGTGTTTTGATGTGCCTTTTAGCAAGTAAGTTTTTGCATGTTATTCAACTTTCCGGCTACAAAATTGTGGGATATAGTGCATACTTAAAAGAAACAAAATGGTCATATGTTGCAAGGCTTTTGGTGCTTTGTTTTATGTCAGTTTTGTGCGTGCTCGTCACCAACTCACTTCTTGACGGTTATGGCGAATACTATTCATATATTGGTCTTATTTTCTACTTTTATTTTTGCACAGTGTTCATAATAAATGTCTATCGTGCTCCACAAAAAACACCACTAAAACAAACTCATCGTATGCAAAGATTGACTTTTGTTGTTTTTCTTTTGATGTCGGCAATAACTTTTGTGCTTGTGTTTGTATTTAGTGAATATGTTCCTTTTGTTCGCTTTGGAATAGTTGCAATCACTCCAATATTCTTGCCAGTTGTTGTGCCAATTTCTCACTTTATTTGTGTGCCAATGGAAGGAATGTTCAGACAAGTTTACAAAAGCCGTGCAAAGAAAAAATTAGCGTCAATGCCAAACCTTATTAAAATAGGAATTACGGGAAGTTTTGGAAAGACAACAACAAAGCATATTTTAAATGTTATGCTCAGCACAAAATACAATGTTTGTATGAGCCCACACAGTTTCAATACGCCTATGGGTTTGACAAAAGTCATAAACAATTACTTACAACCCGACCATGAAGTACTCATTGCCGAAATGGGTGCAAGGCAGATTGGTGACATAGCGTATTTGTGCAACTTGATTCACCCAAAGCACGCCATAATCACTGGCGTTGGCAATCAACATCTTGCAACTTTTGGTTCGCTTGAAAATATATATAAGGCAAAAAAAGAACTTGTTGACGCTATTCAAGACGGCTACATTTGTTTTAATGCACAAAATGCTGGCTCACTTAAAATGTACAACGAGTGCACAAAAGACAAATATCTTTGTGGTATAGACGGTGACTATTTTGTAAGTGTTAAAAATATAAAGACAACAAATAAAGGTTCAACTTTTGACCTTGAAATTGACGGAGAGGTGGAAAGTTGCACAACGAAACTTCTGGGCAAAAGCAATCTTGAAGACATTGCGCTTGCAAGCGCTCTTGCTTACAAAATGGGTGTGTCGCCACTTGGTATCAAAAATGCCATATTGCAATTAAAGCCAATACCACACCGCGTGGAACTTATTGAAGAAAATGGATTAACAATAATTGACGACTCATTCAACTCTTCTGTTGAAAGCAGTACAAACGCACTCGATACGCTCGCCCTTTTTGAAGGTGAGAAGATTGTTGTCACCCCAGGTCTTGTTGAGCTTGGCGACAGTGAATACTCGGAAAACGTTGTCTTTGGTGAAAAAATTGCAAAAGTTGCAAATAAAGTTATTATTGTCAACAAAACAAATAAGCAAGCTCTTTCAACGGGCCTTATAAAGTCGGGCTTTGATGAAAAAAACATCTTGCAAGTTGAAACACTAAACGACGCCAAAGCAAAACTAAAAGACATTTTGGTTGGTGGCGAAGTTGTTCTTTTTGAAAATGATTTGCCTGACAATTACATTTAGAACAAAAAGAGTATTTTAATGGTAGTAAAAACACACAGTTTTTAACTGCCATTTTTTATTTTTATATTGTTATAAAATATGCTAAAATAAAAACTGTGGAACAAAAGTCGACCAAGAAAATAATATATAATGTTTTGATACTGCTTTGTGGCATTGTTGGGCTGTGGCTATTTTTAAGTCATATGCTACATTTTTCTTTTCCAAATTATTTTTACATAAACAATCCAGGCATTGATTTTTATTATGGAACAAATGTCGTTTCGATGTGGGCTGATTTTTCTTTTTTTACATATCACGCTTTGATTTTCTTTTCACTTTGGTGCATTTTGTATGCAGTCTCAAACTTTTTTAGTTTGAAGAAACTGTACAGCTTTTTAACAAACGCCTATGTTATGAGTTTTGTTTTTGCTAATTATGTTTTGACTGTGGCTTTTTATACACTGTTTGAACTCACATCGGGGAACATAACTTTTGGACTTTATGCAAATACGCCACTTGCTTATCACAATTTGGGAACGAATATAGTTGGGCATTATGTTTATTTTGTTTTCTCACTAATAATTTTTTTAAAAGTGAAATCAACAAAATCAAAAAGCAATGTGTTGAAATTTTTTCCAGTTTGCTATTTGCTTTTATATTATGTTATTGTCAAACTCACAGGGAAATTTGCTTATAACATTGAATGGTATCCTTATGTTATTTTTGATGCAAAATCTTTTGGTCAAATGTTTGGCATAACAAACTATGCTTTATGCATTATTGTGTTGATAGTCGCACTAATTATTATGGCAAGCGTTTATATGTTACTATATAAAGCTTTGACAAACTACAAGCAAAAAAATTCAAATATTGACACCTAAAAAATTTTATGGTATCTTGTCACTAAGTTATGAAAAATTATATAAATATGTTGACC
>CALWTG010000082.1 GCA_944384385.1 uncultured Clostridia bacterium
CCATAAGTCACGGCAAAAGTGCCAACGAAGTGCACTTTTCGTTTGGCCGTGAGAAAAGGGCAAAAACAAACATCAAGCACTAACTTTCGCAAAACTTTTGCAAAAGTGTGCCGAGAGTGCAGTTTTTGCCCAGGCTCTCGGGGCTTTTTTGCGTTTATAATACTAAACAATACATTTCGTCTTTGCCACCTAATTTTGTGTTGTTTTGTGTGGGTTATTTATAAACAAACCAATTTAATTATATTTGAAAAATTGTAATTTTTTTTGGTCAAAAATTTATTTTTTGATATAATAAAAATATGCAGTGGGAAATTGCCATAATTAAATTTTTACAAAGTGGTCAAAATGCTTTTTGGGACACATTTTTTTGGATAATTAGTTTATTTGCAAGCTTTTTAGGTGTTATTTTATTATTCATTATATTTTATTTTTTTGCAAATAAAAAATTTTCATTTTATTTTATTTTATCAACAATAATAAATATTTGTTTTAATTATTTATTAAAATTCTTTTTCAATCGCCCAAGACCTTTTGAGGTTGATGCTGGCGTTATAAACAAGCTTGAAGCAGTGGGGCAGAGTTTCCCTAGTGGACATATGGTTTGTGCAACGACAATGGTATTTTTTATTCTGCTTTTTGCACTTCAAAAATGCAAAAAAAGATGGACAAAAATATTGATAATAATTTTAAGTGTTTTATTTTTAATTTTGACGGCACTTTCAAGAATGTATCTTGGGCAACATTATTTAACAGATATATTATCAGGCACACTTCTTTCGCTTATTTTGTGTACTTCTCTTTTAAGTTTAGTAAAAAAGCAACTTGTAATTTAATTTTTCGTATTAAAAAAATGCTTTTTTCATAAAATATATAGTATGAAAAAAGCGGGGATAATATCGATAATTTTTGTTACGCTAGCCATAGTGCTAATATATCTATTTTTGTGCCTTAGTTATATTTTTTATCCTATAAAGTACAAAGACACAATACTTTTATATAGTGAAAGATACAATATTGAAAGCAATCTTGTGGCAAGTTTAATCAATGCCGAAAGTGGCTTTGACAAAGACGCAATTTCTTCAAAAGGGGCAATGGGACTTATGCAACTTATGCCAAAGACGGCGGAGTGGCTTGCCGAAAAACTTGATATAGAATACTCAGAAGACAAACTCTTTGACCCAGAATATAACATAATGCTTGGGACTTATTATCTATCATATTTAAGTCAAAAATTCGAGAATGTTCGCACAATGCTTTGTGCATACAATGCTGGTGAGGGTGTGGTCAACAGTTGGCTCAAAAACAAAGACTATTCATCTGACGGCGAAACTTTGGATGTTGTGCCATATGGCGACACACTGGCATATGTTGAGAAAATTGAAAAAGGCTTAAAAATCTACGCGAAAAAATTAAAGTAAGTCATCATTATTGTCTGCGTTTTCTTGTTCTTCAATTCTAAGGGCAGTTGAGTTTATCAGCTTGTCATTTTGACTAATAAGTGGCTTTATACAATCATAACCGTATTTTTGGCGTATCTTATCTATCGTGTTTTCAAGTGTGCGTCTATTTCTATCGGTGTCGAATAAATCAAGTTGTGACATATTTTCGCTATCAAGATTTGAAACGCTTATTCTTATGCTTCGAAGTGGATATACTTCGTTCCATAAATCTTCAATAATCATAATGGCCTCATTATAAAGTATTTTTGAAATATTTGTGCTTTTTGTCATGGTGTGGCTTTTTGATATCCAGGTCAAATTGTTTTGTCTAAGTGACACAGAAACTGTTGAACCACTCAAACGTTTTGCTCTTAGTCTTGTTGCAATCTCATCGCACAAAAACATCACAACGCTTCGAAGTTCTTTTTTTGTTTTGACATCAACAAGCGTAGTAGTGCCGTTGCCAACGCTTTTGACAATGTGCGTGTCTTCGACATTTTGCACATCGTCGTCGTCAATTCCACGAACATTATTTTGTAGTTTTTGTCCAACCACACCAAATTTATGTTTAATTATGTTCTCGTCATAATCTGCAAGGTCGCCAAGTGTAAATATGTTTAGTTTGTTTAGTTTTGCTTCAATCTTCTTTCCAACTCCAATGATGCTACCAAGTGGCATACCATAAGTCTTTTGTTTAAAATTCTCAGGGGAAAGAATTGTGACTGCGTCAGGCTTTTTCATATCACTGCCAAGTTTTGCAAAAGTTTTTGAAAAGCTAACCCCAACAGATATGGTCACGCCAATTTCTTCTTTTATTCTTTTTCTGAGTGTGTTTGCCACATTTATTGCATCGCCAAAAAACTTGACTGTGTCAGTTATATCAAGCCAGCATTCGTCAATTCCGAAAGGCTCAACTTTGTCGGTGTATTCTTCATATATGGCTCGTATACGCCTTGAATACTTTTCATAAATTTTGTGGTGCGGTCTAACGCAAACAAGGTTAGGGCACTTTTTTTTTGCTTCAAAAATAACGTCACCAGTTTTAACTCCAAACTGCTTTGCAATTTCATTTTTTGCGAGCACGATACCATTTCTTTTTGTGACTTCGCCTGTGACGGCGACAGGTTGGTCTTTTATTGAAGGGTTCAACGCACATTCGCATGATGCATAAAAATTGTTTACATCGCAGTGAAGAATTATCTTTTTTGTTTGCATTTTTCCCTCCTTTTGGTATAATTGTACTAATCTTAATATGACAAATATAAGGGCTTTTATGAGAATTTTATTTAAGAATGCAAATATATTAAATGTTCAAGATGCCACATTGTCACTTGGCAATGTCATAGTTTGTGGAAACACCATTGAATATGTCGGCACATCTATTTTTGGCGAATTTGACGAAGTTATTGATTGTAACGAAAATATTGTCATGCCAGGTTTTGTCGATGCTCACTGTCATTCACCAATGTCAATTCTTCGTGGCACAGGCGATGACACAGCACTTGATGAGTGGCTTTATAATTATATGATACCACTTGAAAATAAACTGACGCCCGATGACATATATTGGGGAGAAAAACTTGCAGTGCTTGAATATCTTGCAAGTGGAATCACAACAGTTGAAGAATGTTATTTTGAAAATGACAAAATTTTGCAGGCGTTGTCACAGTCGGGACTCAGGGCGCGTGTGGGCTTTGGTCCTTCAACAAGAAAGGTGAGTGGTGATTTGCAAGCTTATTTAAAATCTCAGCTTGATTTATTTAAAGACTACGACAGTTCACTTTTAAAGCCATGCGTTTATATTCATGCGATATATTCAACCACGCAAGAAGATATTGAAAAAAGTGTTGACTTTTCAGCAAAGCACAATTTGCAAATGAGCATACACCTTAGTGAAACGCTTGACGAAGTGGGCAACTGTACTGTTCAAAATGGCGGACTCACTCCTCCACAATATCTTGAAAGTTTGGGCTTTTTTGATAGGCAAACACTGTGCTACCACTGTGTGCATATGGACAAAGATGATTTACAAATTTTGTCTGACTATGATGCAAGCATATGCACTTGTCCATCTTCAAATGTAAAGCTTGCAAGTGGTATTGCCCCAGTGTACGCAATGCAAAATAAGGGCATAAACATAACAATAGGCACAGACGGACCAGCGTCAAATAACAGCCTTGATATGTTTAAAGAGATGTTTTTGGTTGCCACACTTTCAAAGGTGAGCATAAGTGATGCAAGCGTGGTCAAGGCAGGTGAAGTGCTTAAAATGGCGACATATAACGGCGCAAAAGCACTAGGCTTTGACAGTGGTGAAATTGCCAAAGGTAAAAAGGCAGATATAATAGTTGTAGACATTCATAATCCGCATATGCACCCACATGACAATTTAGTATCTAACCTTGTGTATTCGGCGAAGTCGTCTGATGTTAAACTGACCATGGTTGACGGGAAAATTTTGTATCGTGATGGTAAATACACAAATGAAGATGTGGAGCAAATTTACAAAAAAGTTGATGAAATAAAAAAGAGGTTAAAAAATGAACATAAATGAAGCATTATCCAAAGAGTTTGATGTTAGGCTTGATAGAGTTGAAAACATTGTCAAAATGATTGATGAGGGAGATACCATACCTTTCATCGCAAGATACAGAAAAGAACTCACAGGCAGTCTTGATGACCAAATTTTGCGTGAGATGAATGATAGACTAAATTATTTGCGTAACTTGGAAAAGCGTAAACTAGAAGTTGAAAATAGCATAAAAGAGCAAGACAAATGGACGGACGAGCTTGCAACAAAACTAAATGACGCAAAGACTTTGACAGAAGTTGAAGATATATATAGACCATATAAGCCAAAGCGTAAAACGCGTGCATCTGTTGCTATTGCAAAAGGCTTGCAACCACTTGCGGACACTATTGTCAAGCAAGAGTTTGACGGCGACATACTTAAACTATGTGAAGAGTATGTAAATGAAGAAAAAGGCGTCAAAACGTCCGA
>CALWTG010000083.1 GCA_944384385.1 uncultured Clostridia bacterium
GAACCAACCACCACAACAACAATATTAGAAAGTGCATGTTTTGACAGGGCAAGCATCCGCAGGACTAGCAGAAAGATAGGCGTAAGAACTGACTCTACAGCAAGGTTTGAAAAAGGCGTAGATTGTTCATTGCAACCACTTGGTATACAAAGAGCATTGAGCCTAGTTTATAAATTAAAGGCTGGAAAAATTGTTAAAGGTCAAATAGACACTATTAAGGAAAATCCAAAAGATAAAACCTTAACATTTTCTTTAAATAAAATATATAAACTTCTTGGAGTTGAAATTCCTAAAGCTGACGTGCTTGATATTTTAAACAATCTCGGAATCCAATCTTCAATAAATGGTGATGACCTTACATGCTTAGTCCCATATTTCAGGCAAGACATTGAGCGCTATTCAGATATAGCAGAAGAGTTAATTCGTGTTTATGGTTACTCTGTTTATGATTCAATAGATGCAAAGCCACTAAGTGGAACAAGCGTAACGATAGGTAAACATGACGAAATTTTGCACCTTGCAAGAAATTTGAAGCAACAACTTTGCAGTTATGGTTTTTATGAATGCGTCAACTTCTCTTTGTGCTCAGTAAATGATAGAGATAAACTTTTAATTGATGAGCATAGCGAGCTATACAATATGATAAAGATTGCAAACCCAATCAGTGAAGATATTGGATATCTCAGAACAAGTATGGCAAACTCAATGTTCAATACAGTTGCTCGCAACTTGTCAAGAAAAAATAGCGAATTTAGACTTTTTGAAGTTGGTAGAGTATATTTGCCAAAGCAGTTGCCACTAACCGAACTTCCTAATGAAATAAATATGCTTTCATTTTGTACAGTTTGCAAAAAAGATGACTTCTTTGTTTTAAAAGGTGTTGTTGAAAACTTACTTAGAGATTTTGACTTAAAATACAAGTTGGAGTATTCAAAAAAGTGTTTTCTCCACTCAGGCATTAGTGCTGATATAATTGATTTAAGAACAAATGAAATAATTGGAAGTTTCGGAAAAATTCATCCAAAGGTTGCTGAAAATTTTGAGTTGTCTGAAAGCACATACTACGGCGAACTTAACTTGGATAAGTTAGTGAAATATCAAGACAAAAAACATAGCGTTGAAATGATATCAAAATATCCTTATGTTGATAGAGATTTAGCTATCATTTGTGACGAAGATGTGACGGTTGATAGTATTCTTCAAAGCGTGAAAAAGTCATGTGGACACCTATATTACAGTGCAAAGGTGTTTGATATTTACCGTGGAAAAGAATTAAATGGCAAAAAGAGTGTGGCCTTTACTTTTAGACTTGAAAGCAAAGAAAAGACACTTACAGACGAAGAAATAAATCAAGTTGTAAACAAAATATTAAAAGACCTTAATTTTAGGCTAAAAGCGGTGCTAAGATGATTTATCTTGACAATGCGTCAACGACTCCAATGTCGAGTAAAGCACTTCAAACATATGAAAAGTATGCCGTAAGTGAATTTTATAATCCATCAGCCATCTATGACAAAGCTGTCATTGTAAACAAAAAAATAAATGACACAAAACAAAAAATTAAAAATGTTCTTGGTGCCATTGATGGAGATGTTGTATTCACATCATCGGCAACAGAAGCAAATAATCTTGCTATTTTTGGATGTCTTAAATCTAATTTTCGCAAAGTTGTGCTTTCATCAGCAGAGCACGCTTCTGTATATAATGTTGGCAAAGCTTTGGAGGCAAAGGGAATTACAGTTGAATATTGTCCTTTGAGTCAAAGCGGGGAAGTGGACTATGAGCAACTTGAAAACATTTTGGATGAAAATACTGACTTAATATCAATTATTCATGTAAGCAACGAAACAGGCGCAATAAACGACTTGAAAAGAATAAACGAGATAAGAAACAAAAAATGCAAAAATGCAATATTCCATGCTGACGGCGTTCAAGCTTTTTCAAAAATAAATGTCAATTTAAGTTACCTTGGCGTTGATATGTATACAATAAGTTCGCACAAAATAAACGGCCCAAAGGGTGTGGCTGCTCTATATTTTAAGAAAGGCATACACTTAAAGCCTCAGATTTTTGGCGGGGGTCAACAGGACAACCTGCGATCAGGGACCGAAAATGTTCCAGCTATTATGGCATTTGGTTCAGCCATTGACGAAATTGGTGACATAAAGCAAAATTTTGATTATGTAAACAACCTTAGAGATTGTTTTATTTCAAATCTTGGAGATATTGCTATGAGCGTCAATCAAGCTCAAAACTATTCTCCATACATTTTGAGCATATGCTTTCGCGGAGTAAACGGCGAAACTCTTGTGCATATGATGGAACAACACGAAATTTATATGAGCACTGGAAGTGCGTGTTCAAGTCACAGTAAGGGCAATAGAGTACTAACCGCGATGTCAATTCCCGACAATGTGGTAAAAGGCTGTGTTAGAATTAGTTTTTCAAAGTTCAACACAATGCAAGAGATATTGCAAGCATCGCAAACATTAAAACAGTGTTATTTACAACTAATAGATAAATTGAGGTAATTATGAACAATGTAATACTTCTTCGCTTCGGAGAACTATATTTAAAAGGTAAAAATAGGGGATATTTTGAAAAAACGCTTATTTCAAACATAAAGCAAGCGTTAAAAAATCTACCTTGCGTGGTTGTCAAAAGTAGTGGCAGGTACTTCGTTAAAGACTACGATGTCACAATAGAAACACAAATAATAAACAAACTCACAAAAGTGTTTGGGCTAGTTTCTCTTTCAAGAGCTGTTGAAATTGATAGTAATAAACAAAAAATTGAACAATACATTTCTACAATAAAACTTGACACAGGTACATTTAGAGTTTCAGTTAACCGTGCAGACAAAGATTTTCCGACAAAATCAAACATTTTTGAGCAACAACTCGGTGGTATTTTATTAAATAACAACAAAAACTTAAAAGTGGACTTAAAAAACTACGAAACAGAAGTTGTTGTAGATATTCGAGAAAACAAAAAGACATACATTTCAACTGACAAAATCAAATGTCAAGGCGGTATGCCTCTTTCAACAGCAGGGCGAGGACTTCTACTTTTAAGCGGTGGAATAGATAGCCCAGTGGCAGGTTATATGATTGCAAGACGAGGACTAAGCTTGTCGGCAGTGCATTTTTATAGTTTTCCATACACAAGCGAACAGGCAAAGCAAAAAGTCATAACTTTGGCACAAAAACTAACTGAGTATGTTGGACATATAAGACTTTATATGTGCAAGTTTACACACATTCAAGAAGAGATTCACAAGCATGCAGCCCCTGAGTACATGATTACAATAATGCGTAGAATTATGATGAGAATTTCAGCAAAAATATGCAAACAAGATAATTTGAAAGCGATAATAACTGGTGAAAACCTTGGTCAGGTTGCGAGCCAAACTGTTGAGAGTATAACAGTTACAAACTTTGCACAAACAGAGTACCCAATTTTTAGACCACTTATTGGCTTTGATAAACAAGACATAACAAAAATTGCAGAAAAAATTGATACTTTTGAAACTTCAATTCTTCCATACGAAGATTGTTGTACAGTGTTTTTGCCTAAAAATCCTATAATAAAACCAAAACTCGAAAAAGTCATTGCAGAAGAAAACAAACTTGATATTGATAGCCTTATTGAAGAAGCATTAAACGAACTTGAAATTTTAGAAATTTAAAATATTGGTTGACAACAATGCTTAAAGTAAATTACAATTATATTGTTGATTAAAATTAGCGATAAATTTAGTCGAAATATATAAATGAGGTAAATATAATGAACAATTTTATTAGTGCACTTTGTGCAGTTAGTACAATTGTTTCTGTTTTTATCGGTATCGGTGCTTTAATTGTTGGTGTAGTTGGTGGCTATTTTGCCACATATTTGATTAACACCAAAAAAATGGCAAGGGGCAAACAAAAAGCTGTAAAGATATTGGAAGAGGCTTATGCTGAGGCTAAAACGGTAAAAAAAGAAGCAATACTTGAAGCAAAAGAAGAAATTCACAAACAACGACTTGAATTTGACAAAGAAGTTAAAGATAGAAGGCTCGAACTTCAACGCACAGAAGATAGGCTTTCTCAAAAAGAAGATTTTATTGACAAAAAAGACTTAAATCTCGACAAAAAGCAAGAAGATTTAGAAAATCAAAAGAAAGTTCTTGATGACAAGTTGCTAAAAGTTGACGATGAACTCCAAAAACAAGAACAAATAAAGAAAGACATGATTGAACAACTTGAAAAAGTTGCCTCACTTAAACGAGAAGAGGCT
>CALWTG010000084.1 GCA_944384385.1 uncultured Clostridia bacterium
AGAAAAGACTGGGAATGCCACTGTGGAAAGTACAAACGCATAAGATACAAAGGTGTCATATGTGACAAGTGTGGTGTTGAAGTAACACGCTCAAAAGTTCGTCGTGAACGTATGGGGCATATTGAACTTGCAGCACCTGTAACTCACATTTGGTTTTTCAGAAGTGTGCCATCAAGAATTGGTACACTTTTGGACATCACACCAAAGGCACTTGAACAAGTTGTGTACTATGCAAACTGGATAGTTATTGATCCAAAAAACACAAACTTCACTTATAAGCAAATCATCACAGATAGAGAGTATCGTGAAGCACAAGAAACATTTGGACCAGGAAGCTTTGTTGCCGGCATGGGTGGTGAGGCAATAAGAACACTTTTGTCACAAGTTGACCTTGAAAAAGAGAGCAAGGAATTAAAAGAAACATTAAAGACAGCAAAAGGTCAAAAGAGAATCAAGGCAATTAAAAAACTTGATATTGTTGAATCTTTCTTAAAGAGTGGCAACAAACCTGAATGGATGGTACTTGAAGTTCTTCCAGTTCTTCCACCAGATTTAAGACCAATGGTTCAACTTGATGGTGGCAGATTTGCAACAAGTGACTTAAATGACCTTTATAGACGCGTTATAAACAGAAACAATCGTCTTAAAAAACTTATGGAACTTGGTGCTCCTGATGTTATTATCAGAAATGAAAAGCGTATGCTCCAAGAAGCTGTTGATGCTCTTATCGACAATGGCAAGCATCGCAAGGCAGTTCAAGGTGCAAAACAAAAAGATTTGAAGTCATTAACCGCAATACTTACAGGTAAACAAGGTCGTTTCCGTCAAAACCTTCTTGGTAAGCGTGTTGACTACTCAGGCCGTTCAGTTATTGCAGTTGGACCAGACCTTAAAATGTACCAATGCGGTCTTCCAAAAGAAATGGCACTTGAACTATTCAAGCCTTTCATCATAAAAAGACTTGTTGAAATGAATCAATCAAACAACATAAAGAGTGCAAAGCGTTTAATTGAACGCGAAAAGCCAGTTGTTTGGGATGTTCTTAGTGAAGTAATTAAAGACCATCCAGTACTTTTAAACCGTGCTCCAACACTTCACAGACTTGGTATTCAAGCATTTGAACCAGTGCTTGTTGAAGGTAGAGCAATAAGACTTCACCCATCTGTTTGTACAGGATTTAACGCCGACTTCGATGGTGACCAAATGCCAGTGCACGTTCCACTTTCAATAGATGCAAGAACAGAAGCAAGAACACTTATGCTCGCTTCAAACAACATCTTAAAGCTTAGTGATGGTGCGCCAATTATAACCCCAGGACTTGATATTGTTATTGGATGTTACTATTTGACACAACCTAAGAAAGGTGTAAAAGGCGAAGGCAGTGTATTTGCTAGCGAAGATGAAGCAATAATAGCTTATCAAACTGATGCTTTAAACATTCAAGCTGAGATTGAAGTTCGTAGAACAGCAGTTGTTGACGGCAAGACATATTCAAAGCGTATAAAGACAACAGTTGGAAGAATTATATTCAACAGAGCAGTTCCACAAAATCTTGGTTTTTGCAAACGTGAAAAACCTGAAGATATGTGCGACCTTGAAATAAACTATCCTGTCATGAAAGGTGACCTTAAGAAGATAACAGTCGCTTGCTTTGAAAAACTCGGGACAACAGAGTGCTCAAAAATGATTGATAGATTCAAAGAGCTTGGATACAAATATTCAACTTTGGCTTCACTTACAATCAATGTCTATGATATGGAAGAGCCTCCAAAGAAAAAAGAAATTTTGGAAGAGGCACAAAAGAAAGCACTCGAAAACGAGAATTTGCTTACTATGGGTCTTGTTACACAGGACGAAAAACTTACTGCAAACATCAATGTTTGGTTTGATGCAACAAATAAAGTTCAAAAGGCAGTTATTGATAACCTTGATGACTATAACCCATTAAAGATGATGGTTATTTCAGGAGCCCGTGGTAACAACGTTCAGTTAAACGGTATTTGCGGAATGCGTGGTATTATGGCGAACGCATCAGGACAAAAAGTTGATATTCCTGTCAAGTCATCATTCAGAAGCGGACTTACACCACTTGAATACTTCTTGTCATCTCGTGGTGGACGTAAAGGTTTGGCAGATACTGCGTTAAAGACAGCAGACTCTGGATATCTTACGCGTCGTCTTGTTGATATAAGCCAAGACGTCGTAGTCACCGAAGAAGATTGTTTTGCTACACTTGGCGAAAAAGTCAAAGGTTCAATTGTCACAGCACTTGTCCAAGACAAAACTGTTTTGGAAACACTTGCTGACAGAATTTCAGGTAGGTTTGCAGTTGACGATGTCGTCAATCCACAAACTGGTGAAGTCATTGTCAAAGCAAACACAATGATTTCAAAGGCTCAGGCAAAGGCAATAGAAGATGCAGGCATCACACAAGTCAACATCAGAACATTGCTCACATGCCGTTCACGTCATGGAGTTTGTGCAAAATGTTATGGACGTAACATGGCAGGACTTGATGAAGTCACAATTGGTGAGGCAGTTGGTATAATTGCCGCACAGTCAATCGGTGAACCAGGTACACAGCTTACGATGCGTACATTCCACACCGGTGGTGCCGCTGTTGCTGCCGATATCACGAAAGGTTTGCCACGTGTTGAAGAAATTTTTGAAGCTCGTAGACCAAAAGGTGAGGCAAAACTTAGCGA
The DNA here is from genome assembly GCA_944384385.1 of uncultured Clostridia bacterium. Classification (GTDB taxonomy): domain Bacteria; phylum Bacillota; class Clostridia; order Christensenellales; family UBA1242; genus UBA5893. The sequence goes on from CALWTG010000084.1 coordinate 2,706, forward strand.
GATTGCAGGAACAGTTACTGTTAAAGAAGAACCAAGACTTTACACAATAACAGTTAAAAACCCAGAAGAAGAAGCAGTTTACGAAATCAAAAAGCCAGTTTACTTGAAAGTTAAGACTGGTGACAAGATATTCGCAGGAACACAGCTTTCTGAAGGTTCAGTCAACCCTTCAGACCTTCTTAGAATAAAAGGTCTTAAAGGCTTGCAAGACTATCTTTTGACCGAAGTCATTTCTGTCTATCGTGCACAAGATGTTTCAATAAACGATAAACATATTGAAGTCATAATTAGACAAATGCTCAAAAAAGTCAAAATTGAAAACGCAGGTGACACAACATTGCTCCCAGGCGAAGTTGTTGATGTGTTCGCTTACGAAGATGAAAACGAAAGAGTTCTTCGTGAAGGTGGTACACCAGCTACTGCAAAGCGTATTCTTCTTGGACTTACAAAAGCAGCACTTTCAACAGATAGCTTCTTGTCAGCTGCATCGTTTGAGCAAACTTCAAGAGTGCTCACAGATGCTGCACTTAAAGGCAAGGTTGACCATTTGCAAGGTCTTAAAGAAAATGTCATTATTGGTAAGCTCATTCCAGCAGGAACAGGACTTAAACAATATCGTGAACTTTTCCCTGTTGAAGTTGAAGCCAGTGCTGACACAACAAATATCTAAAAAAATGAGATGCAAATCTCATTTTTTTTAATATAACAATCATTTGTGAAATATATTTATTTATGTTACTATAAAGCTTGAGGTTATTATGAATCAAAATAATATTTTTGACGTTATTCTTGATAGTGATGAATGCATACAAAAGATATATAAACCCAACAAACTAAAAATGTTTATATCAATATTTTTTATGTTTTTTTGGTTGTGGCTGTTTTTATCGCTTAGTTTTGTTTTTATAATTCTTGCCGAGGCTAATGATGTTTATTTATGGCTTGCTTTTTTGATATTTTCAGTTGTGAGTTTAATAATATTTGTTCTTTGTGCATGGCTTGTTTTTGCACTTTTATATAAAAACACATACTATGCCTACACAAACAAACGACTAATCATAAGACATGGGATATTTGGAATCGACTTTAAAAGTCTTGATATGAACATGGTAGGGGCGATATCAGTCGACGTTACACTCATTGATAAAATATTAAAAAGGGGTACGGGAAGTATTTATTTTGGAAGTATGGCTAACCCAATGGTGAACAATGCTTCTTTGTTTAGATTTTTGCATATAAATAATATCTATGATGAATACAAGCAGATAAAAGCCACTATTGATGAACAGAAAAATTCAAAGAAAATCTAAAAAAATGCAAATATTTGCATTTTTTTTATGCATACAATGCCACAAACTACTCACAATAATGTCGGAGGTAAAAAATGGACGTTAAAACATGGAGACCTGGTGAAGAAGCACCAGAGAGCGGAAACTATGCTTGCTATGATGA
>CALWTG010000085.1 GCA_944384385.1 uncultured Clostridia bacterium
ACGAGGCTCGACATGTCGTGACACGCACGAGTTTAGTTACCTAAACGACTGTGTGGCACGGCATGGCAGTAAACAAAAGTATTCCTAAGTAGCTTTAAACATATCAGACTGGCAAAAAACAAGTGAGACGAGGCTCGCTATGTCAGGCTAGGCAGGAGTTTAGTTCCTGGCTGACTGCTAAAAATTTAGACTGCCTAAAAACAAGCAAGACGAGGCTCGACATGTCGTGACACGCACGAGTTTAGTTACCTAAACGACTGTGTGGCACGGCATGGCAGTAAACAAAGTATTGCGAAGTTTTTCGGCAGTCTGATTATGTCTATATGTTGGGCTACTGCACCCCCATTTTGTCACATCTCGTGTATTGACACCCGTTTGCTTGTATGCTAAAATTAAACTGTAATTAAAGGAGGAAAAATGGCTTTCAAAAAGAATACTAATTTTAGTCAAGATACGAACAATCCTCGCCTTGCGACAGACAGAACAGAGCTTGATGCAAAAAAAGATTATGTTCTTGAACGTGGTCGTGACAATCGTGATGATGAAATTAGATTTATTAAAAAACAAGCGCTAACAGTCAATTCTCATGTGCTACTTGCGGCAGTGACTGACATACACGCTGGGGGTCAAGGGTTTGATGCTGACAGGTGCAAAATAGCATTAAACGAAGTTTCAAAATGCTTTAATGCACACATTTATATCGGCGGTGACAGTGTTGACAATGCAAACAACAGTCCAAATTGTGCAACCAACTCTTTTGGCAATCGCGTCAGACCAAGCGAAGCCCCAACAATTGTATATGACCTTTTGAATGATAGAAATGTCAAATCAAAACTTATTGCAATTCTTGGGGGCAACCATGATGCTGAATACGGCAACAGAAATAAACAAAGTGACACATCATTCTCGCACCAAATAGCTGATGCTCTTGGTATTGATTATGTGCCATATGGACTTATTTACAGCATTCCACTTCTCACCCCTGACACACATGAAGTAAAGTATCAAAATTACCTATTCATTCATGACGCAGGAAGTTTGGACAAAGCGCTGAGCCTTGTAAGTGTTGTCAGAGAAGAAACAGGACTACTTCTTGACGGAATAATGATTGAACACTTGCACACAGGACAAGATGCACTTTACACAGTTCCAATCCCTGTATATGACAAAAACGGCAAGCGTCTTGGTGACAAAAATCATGAAGTTTATGTTGGAATGGGATATTCGTTCCAAAACGGTTCAACAATTTATGGTTCACAAAATTTGTTTGGACAAAAGACAAATTTGAGAGTTTATGATATAAGTTGGCAGTTAAATCCTTACCACACACACGACAATGCGACAGAAGAGCCAAAATATAAACCTCTTATAAATGCTTTCAATGCTCTTGACCAAGTCAAAGATGAGCCAAGCATGATACTAAAAATGTATCAGAAAAAGTATGCCCTTTCTTCTGACAAAAGCTATGAAGACAAATGGGCAAACAAGCCTTTGGAAAAGGTAACGCAAGAGCTTTCAAGAAAAGCAAGCGACCTAAGTGATGGGAGGGATATGTAATGCAAGACCTAAATCCTAATAATAATCAACAAAAACAAAATGACATTGTAGACCTATGGTATAAACTCACAGGCGACAAATTCGGAAAAGTCAATCTTGCCACAAATAGCGAAGTTGAAGATGCAACTCCTGCCGGCACTCGCGAGTACATTCAAGAAGTAAAGAAAAAAGCCATTCCTTTGGTTTGGAATGAAGATATAGTTGTCCGCGGAAAAAAGAATTTGCATCTCGTCTTTTTGCATGATTTTAATCTTTATGATATGTCCAACCCACAAAAAGGCGTTGAAGACATGACTTCATTCAAATCAATTCGCTCTGCCCTTTCACAAAAAAGTGGGAATGACAAAACACTGGTGATTTTCAGTGGTGATGTGATTGGAAAAGAGTTTAACATAACAAGTTTGCAAAATGCGTCAATTGAAAACAAAAAAATACTTTTCTGGGGACTTCAAAAGCGTATAGATAAACTCATCGACTATGTTGAGTATGTTGCAAAAAATGGTGCTGACGAAATTATTCTTATGAACGGCCGAGATGAGCATCAGGCAAAAAGAAAGCTCAATCGTGACATCTTGCAAGATGCCCTACTCGATGCTTTTAATGATGTTCTTTTGAATTATGCAGTTTCAAAAATCAATGGGAAAACAAAGAAAGTCAAAATTTCATATGTCCCTGGCGTTAAAAAGGTGTTTAACATAAAAAGAATTGACGGCGACAAAACATATTACTATGACATCTCAGTTCACACCAATTTGAAGACAACATCAAAGACAATGACTGGCAACAAGCGTGCAGCACAAAATCAGCATGGAGATTTGGCAGAAGCTGACTACATCTTTGTTCCATCAGAGAACGCAGTTGGAAGTTATTCAAATGTCGTGTTCTCGTCTGGTCTTGCTAGATACAAAGATTCAACAAAAAGCTATGTTCCAACAGTTTCGACAAAGGGATACAACTCATTCACCCTTGTACTTGGAGATGAAAATCACAAAGTTGAAATTGCTCGCACAACAAACTTTGTTGATGACAAGACATTTGCGATTGAAAAACGCATAGCAAAAGAGCAAAGAGAGATAGAAATACTCGCAGAACTTGCTAAAAAAGCAATTAATGAAAAACTTGCAAATACATACAAAAGTCAGCCTAACTACAAAGACTTATTGGAAAATGAAAAAGGAGAATAAAAAATGGATAAATGCCCTTTTTGTAACCTTGAAGTTGAAGATGAATTTAATTTTTGCCCATACTGCTCTGAGCCACTAACAGAAAAAGGCAAAGAAGTTGAGCACAGCAAAGAGAAAAAAGCTCAATTAAAATTAGTGACTGCACTAGCTAGAACAATAAGTGACGAAGCAACACTTAAAATACTTGGACAAATAACAGATAAATTATCTAAATAACACAATAACACGGCAAACGCCGTGTTTTTTTAACATAAATGTTTTGAAAATAATATAAATATTGTTATCATAATAAAAAAGTGAGGTTTTGCCATGGATGATAAAATACAAAATGACACTGACAAAGATTGCGTCAAACAAGATACAAATCAAGTTTCAATTATGTCTGATAAAATATCCAAAAAAGAAAAGACAAGCAAAATTTTATGGATATTGGGAATTATAACCGCAGTTATATGCTTGATACTAACTGCCTTTTGGGCGGACATTGCCATTAGACATCTTTTAGCAAACGAGAGCGATAAACTTGGCACAACTGTTGGATTAATTGTCTTCATTGCATATTTTGGACTACCTAGTTTAATTATCGGAAGTTTATCTGTGATTTTTAATACAATTTCATTGATACTTGGCAAAAAACAAAGAATTTGGAAAATAATCACATTGGTTGTTTCAATTTTAATTCTTGTAACTAGCATAATATTTTTCATACTAATATAAACAGAAAAAAACAGACCTTAAAAGCCTGTTTTTTACTTATATAATGTTTTACTTTTTTATTTTTTAAATGTATTTATAGGTTTAATAATTTTGTTATAGTCACAAGTACAACATTACTTTGACTTGTACGAAAAATCAAATGATTTAGATAAAACTATAGTTTAATCATCAACTATATTTATAAATTGTTCTCAGTATTCTCTTTTTCATATTTTTTGTATTCAATAGTACATTCAATATTTTCAATATCATTTATACTTTTTAGCCTATAATTTCGCGAATCTGTAAGGCTATCAATCATATCTTGAATATCATCTTGAGTTCTAATCGTCACTTGATATAGTTTTACTGTTTTGTCTGTTTGAGCAATAAGGTCATATTTACTGAAAGGATATATCACATCATCAATAACATCTTCTTGTTTGCCAGTGCTTTTTAGTATAAAATGAACAATATTTTCATTAGATTTTACTATATTTTCAAGTATAGCTTCTGCTAGTTCGTCATTTTGAGTATTTTCTGCTGAGTTATAAGTTGTTGTATATTGTGTTGAAATTGTTGCGTCGTCTGCAATTTGTGCAAGTTCTGTTTTGTTTGCATCATAATCTGCAATTTTATCTAAT
>CALWTG010000086.1 GCA_944384385.1 uncultured Clostridia bacterium
ATCCTGCCACGAGTTCAAATGGTCTGATTGTTGTCCCTGCCCAAACGCTAAGGTCTACATTATTATTAGTGCCCGCACTGTATGTTTCAAGAACAACATTTCTTGCTTGCTCTGAACCATATGCAAGTGTTGAATCAACATCAACATATTTTAAAGTTATCCATACATCAGCAATATAATCTTTTACTGACTTGCTAGCAACTCCACCACTGAATCCATATAAAACATCAATTTTGATGCTACCTTCAGCGTACTTTATGTTCATACCGTCAGCACTTGTTAATAATGTTGAACCTGCATCTATGTACTTTATCAAGTTATACTCATGAACAAGTGTATCATCGCCTTCGTTACTTTCAAAAGATATGCCTTTTAATTGTGCCCACTGACTTACACTTAAACCATCAACAATTGTTCTTGATGAATTTGTGTATAGCGACACTTTTTGAGAACCTTGAATTACGCCAAGTTCACGAAGTGAATATGTTACAACTTTATTTGCATTTGAAGGCAAACTTATGTTTTGAACTTCACCAACTTCATTTTCAAAATAAACAGTTAACTGTGAGTTGTTTTCAAGTTCTCTTAGTCCTATTGAAAGTGTTTGGTCTGATATAATGTAGCTGGTATTTATCTTTATTTTGTATGTCTTACTTTCAGCTTCTTGAGTATTGTCACGATAAGTATATTGGAATATTGCATCTTTTGAACTACCTTTGTAGCCTGAGCTTGTTTCACTGGACAAATAGTAGTATGCACTTCTATCACCATCAGCATATTCAAATTGATTGTCCGCAACAATTGAAGTACTTGTATTTACTCCTTCTTCGTCATAGACATAAGTAGTTACCGAGTAAGTTATTTGGAAACGATAATTGCTTATATCTGTTATTCCGAAGTTATCTATTGAGAAGTAAACTTCAGAATTGTCACTTCTTGGAACTGTAAGTGAAATTTTTTGATTGTTTTGCAAGTTTGTTGCAGTAACTTCCAATGAGAGTACATTTTGCACATCACTGAATTTCACTTCGTGACCTTCGTTGTCAAATATGGTGTAATCAAAATATATTGTGTAAGAATCTTTAAGACTTCTTTCGCCAACTGTATAATTTTGACTATTATCAACGACATCAATAATGTCAAGCAAACTAAACTCAACTCCGTCTCTAACATATGGCGTGTCGCTTGTGGACAAACTGTATCTTTCTCGTATGACTGTTGGAATTTCTATTGCAGCTACATTTCCTTCACTATCATTTGCACTCAATATCAAATTGCCATATATTCTGCCGTCACCATCATTGAATAAGCTGTAATCTAACAACCCAACTTGGAAGTAGAATACTGTTGCAGTGCCAACATCTATACTTGAAACATCAAAAGTAATTGTTTCACCAGAATATTCAAATTTAGCAGTCCAAGCAGAGCTAAATCTAGCAAGTGTCATTTTATCACCAGAATCACGGCTTACAAATGTGACAGGTATTGTGTGATCATAGTCATTTACCGATGTGTCTTTATCAATTAGTGCTACTGTATCTAGCTCAAAGGCATTTAGTGAACTTGCGCTATAAGTTAAATTATACTGAGCAACAATTGTCACATAATAAGTGATTTTATATCCATATGGATCAGTAAGAGTAATGTCTACATTTTTGTTACCAAACTTCACATCAGAGAACTTGAATGCAAGGTCATAGTTTTGTGAACTTTGTTGATACTGAACCACGTATTCACCGCCCTGGTCGTAAGTAACATTAAACATTGGTGCCACATTGCCAGATTCATTTTGGTTTTCGTTTTTATGTTCAATATAAATGTAGTTTAAAATATTCGCATTTTCAATAACTGATTGACTGCCCCAGCGTGCAAAAATTATGTAATCAGTGAAGTTATAATTGCGTATTAAATTTCTATTTGATGATGTGTTTGTTGTGCTATCGGAGTTAATTAAACTCTCGTTTACATAATCATGGCTTACAATGAATGTGAAAGTATAATCTTTTGATATTGAACCATAAGTTACTGTTAAAACAAGCGTCACTGTCACAGTTGTTTCTTTTGGTGAGCCGTTTGCCAAGAAGTTATAGTCATAGTTGACGCCATCTCCTTCGGCAGCGGTATATCTTAGATATCCAACATTGTTTTTGATAAGATTTTGATAACTTGAATTTGTTGCACTGTTAGAAACAGTCTCTGCATCTATGTTTAGACTAAGTCCCGAATTTGAAAAGTCAGAAGCAACATAATATTCACCAGTTGAACCTCTTTTCATATTAAGAATGCTGATGTAGTTAGCATTTCCATAGCCTGTACCATTGTGTAAAACACTTGTGTTTTGACCTGCCGACAACTCAATGTCTTCTGTTTGATCAAATTCAATATCAAAGCCATAGTTAACATAATAAGTCCCGATTGATGTTTCTGAGCCTTCTGTGACTTTTTGTCCATTTCTTATGTTGACATATATTGATTTCGAAATTAGTTGTTCTTGTGTTATTTCTTCATTTGTTTGTTCAAGTGTGCAATCTGTGCCACTAAGTAGTGCATAAAGTTTAAAGAACTCTATGCCATTATATGAAGTTGTTGGAACATCGCCAGTTGAACTAAGTGCCGTAACTGTTCTGTATGAAAGTTGAATTCTTGATTCAAATGACACCTTAATATCATTCCACACTTCATCAAGTGATTGTACTGGCTCATATTCGCCTTCTTCTGAAAGCTCACAAATCTCCCATGTAACACCAAGATCACTTGAAACAAAGCCAGTCATATCTGAAACTGTTAGCCCTTTAAGAATTGCAAAGAATGAAATGTTTGTCCCTTGCATTCCTTGACTAAGTGCCACATATTCTGATTCTGCAGGCAAACCGTTTATTGATGTCACTCTTGCATATTTTGTTACACTTAGGTCAGCTTTTTCAGGAACAGTCAATGTTACACGGATTTTTGAAAGGATATCATCATCTGAACCGATATATATTTTTTCTGGATTATTTGAGCTGTTTGTTGATACTTCTGTGTTGTAATTGTATCCTGAGAATTGGTATACATTGTTCATAACAACAACATTGTAAACTCCGACTGGAATATATGTTGTTTGGTCGTCCAAAAAGTAATAAAGCCCAAATTGAATGCTAAGTCCGTCATATACACTCAAACGATCACTAGATTGAATGCTAAACTCAGTGTTTAGTTGTAAGTAATTGTTGCTAACTACCTCGCCGTTTGCATAAACATATTCAGCCCCATTGCCAACTCTTACATATATGTGACTTTCATGCTCAGGATTTTCACTCTGAACTTTAACACGAACATCGTCTGCAAGGTCAGCAGTTTCTGTCAATAAAATTGAATTTTGTGCATCAGCAGATGAATTGTACCAATATGATTCTGCGACCGCAATAACGCCGTCTTGTGGAACTGGATAGTTCGCAATAATTTTGAAGTTTGGTGAAATCGTAAAGTTAAAATATGAATTCATTACCAAAATATCATCACCACTTACTGTATTATAATAAGATACTCTGAATGATAAGTTTGTATCATCTGCGACTTCACTTATGTCTAGTTGAACAACATAGCGATTGTTCTCATTTAAGACAACACTACCTGTGAAGTTGCCATATGCCGTTTGAGTAATAAGTTCAACGCTCAATCTACCAAGGTTGTTATCAACAACATTTTGATACCACTTGTCAAAATCTTCACCTAAATAGTTGAATAATGACAAAATTATATCTTTGTCTTGCGTTTGTCCTGCGTTAACATCAGAAACAGGCAACATATTGTTTTGAGAAATTGGCTGATAGTTAATTGAAGCTACTTTTAATGTTGACTTAATTTGAAGCTCAAAATCGAAGTTATATGCAACACTTTCCGTGCCGTCAGTAAACTCATACCTTATTTTAATTGTAATAGTAGTGTCTTGTGCAACAAGTCCAATATTTAAGCTATTTGTTTCTTCAACATAATGTATTGCTGAATTTGGTGTTGTTATTTCAACAGAAATATTGTCAAAATCAGTAAACACTTCG
>CALWTG010000087.1 GCA_944384385.1 uncultured Clostridia bacterium
GCACAAACTGTTACGCGTTATGAGATTGAAGACTGTATAATCCAACCAAAATCAACAGAGGCGTATGGCAGAACTTTCGAAATATTGTTTATGACCATACAGACAGATTATAAGGGCAATCCAAAATATGACGATCAAGGAAGATATGTCGTTCAAAGGTATAGCCAAGATAATCTTAACGCAATATCAACTCTTGACCTATATGTTGACAAAACACTTTATGGTCTTGAAAATCATATACAAACAGTACTTAGTGATGACAACTTAATAATAAACGATGAAACAGGTGACATTGCCTATGTTCAAAATACGACTTCTCCATTTGAGGTAGTGGTTGAATTTACAATGCCACAATCAGCGACACAGAGCGAACGAATAAATGAACAACAAATATTTGCGGACGCAGTGCTTAATAATGAAATATACATTGTTGCAAAATTAGAAGACTCAGATTCACAGACCTCGCTAATATACACTGACTCAATAAATCAACAAAATGACGGAGCACAATATCTCTTTTCAATGAACATTGGTGCGCTTTCAAACGGCGTAAGTGAGAGAAGAATAAAGCTTTATGTTGTGTATGACAATGACGCATTTGATAAACCTAAAGAATACGAAATCAATTCATACAATGATGGTCAAACCTTTGATTGCATTGAAGTTTATGACGGCTCGGCAACAGTGTTTGATTTTAACCTAAATATACAAGAAGACGGGATTTATCAGTCAAGTGCCGACAATAGAATATTAGTAAGCACAAATATATTTGCTGAAAACAATTACATCAACAACATCACAACCACATACACACTTGGTGGAACAGATGTCAGTAGTATGCTTTTTGAAACAGATGACCTTGGTGAAGTTGACTATTCAACTCTTGCTGTTGTTCTATGTGATAAATATGGCAACTTGCCAATCTCAAGTGAGTATACCCTTGAAAGTTCAAACACGTCAATATTGACGGTGTCAAACGGATCGTTCACATTCAATGGTACGGGAGATGTTGAAGTTTATCTTCGTGACGCAAGCGGAGCTATAAAAGATACACTTTATTTTAGTTGTTCACAAGACGGCTATGTATCAAAAGTTGAACATTTGCAAGAAACGCCTTCTGCTCCATATACAAAATACATGGTGGCACAAGATTATGGTCCACAGACAAATGCATATGATTTTGCACAACTTTCTGTTCAAGTTGTTGGTTATGCTGGTTCAATAATAAACTTGAAATCCACAACAGCAGGTGATGCAAACCTTTTGACATACTATTACACTTCAAGTACAGAAAGTGGATATCTTACAAACTTATTAAATATTTCTCTTGTCAATGAACAAGACATGACTACTCTTGAAGGCTATGTTGAATTTGGAGGAACATCATCAAACCTCAGCAGTTTGACAATTCTAAAAGACTTTGGAAAGCCATTCAGTTTACAACTTCGTGTCACAGTGCAAGCTTTGGGAATTTCTCAAATAGTTGTGCTTGATATTAAAAACAACATTTCATTAGCACTTAATTCTTATGGCAACGACTATGAAGTTGAGCCAGTTTCAAGCGTTGGTAATGTTACATATCTTGGAGCATATGCTGATTCGCTATACCATGTAAGTATACAAGTTCAATATTTGGCAGGCACGGGCTCAGATAATTTCAGTCTTGATCAATCATCTTATTCATTGTTCTTGTATGAATATGATGAAGAGGGCAATCTCTCAGACAAAATTTTGTTGGGCAATAGTAGCGATGTAAACGCAAATGCATATGTTGCAAGCTTTAAGTTGCAAAGCACCACTGAGGAGATAGCAAACAATATAGGCGTACATAGATTAGATGGCTCAACATATAGATACATCTATGATGCTTACATTGTGTTTAAATCTCTCAATCAAAACAATGGATACAGAAGAGTTATGCTCGCATTTGAAAAAAATGAAGATGCACAAGCAAATGCGAACGTTGACGCTTCAAGTCAAATATATCTTTACATCAATCCTAATGCAATGGTCACACAATCAAGCGATGAGATTTTGCTTGATGTCGCTTTTGACACGATAAACGGTGGCAGTACTCGTTATTATGGCAGTGCTGTTATTCTCGGCTCAGAAAACGCTCCACTTTCAATAAGCAGAATGCATAACACTGACGGTGTAGTTGATGGTGTGTCATTTGATATAGACTATTCAAAAGTTGGGTTTAGATTTGTCGATGAAAACGATAACCGCAATTTCACTATTGAGCGTGATAAAGCAACAAATGAATTTGTTATTTACAGTCTTTCAAATATACAAAATAGTAAATCTATTAAACTTATTGTTACATATAATAATGTAGATGTTCTCACGTCTGATGGCAAAACATATGAAATTACGCTCAATGTTCGTCCAAACATAACAAGAAACACAGATAGCACAATGTGGGTACTTTATGGCGGGAAATATTATCTTAAATTTGTCAATGGTGAGCAGTACACATTTGACAATATATTGCAAGCATTTAACATCACAAAGGCGCAAAATACCAGTGCTCAAATTACTTCACAGCTAGTTATTGAAAGCACAAATAATATTGTTGTTCAGGGCGATAATGTTACAATTCAAGGTGTCAACGACAATATAATAACAGGAAACACTGCAAGCCTTGTTTTGAGCAGTGGTGACAGTATAATCTTTGACATTTTGCTTCTTCCTTTTGATTTGCCTTATGTTATTTATCCAAACCAAATTCAAGACCAAGAATATGACCTTCGTGATCTTCTCGACATTGATTGGGTGATGGAAAACGGACTTTATTATACAATTTCAGAGTATAATGCCGATGGCTATAACATTTTTATTGATGGCGAAACACAAAACTATGGACTATCAAGTTATTTGAGTGACAAGATTTTGTCAGTGAAAAATGTAGATGAAGGCGATTTAAACATATATGCACAATTTGACGGTGACACACTCATGGTTGAGCCAGTCGGTCAAGAAACATTTGTGATTGTCGAAGCAAGATTGAATCTTGCAGTTGATAGTTTGGTTATTCCATATCTTGTAAACATTAAACAAATGCTTGATGCGCACATTTATTATCCTTACACAACAGGTTATTCAAGCAATCAAAATCTCAGTGGTAGTGAACTTTTTGGCAGTGTTGAAAATGTAAAATTCGACATGGAATATTTAAGTTTTGATGACAAAGGCACTGCAAAAGTCAACCTTCTTGAAAAATTTGATAATCTTATCCCAAATTCATCAAATGGACAAAGAATAGTAATTGGCACTTTAATAGATGGACAATTCACTCCACAAATCGAGCCAGTGCCATCATCAAGATTGACATTCACAATTTCAGAAGTTGCATACTATTTTTACAGTTGGTTTACAGCACAAAATCCTTCTCAATATGCTCAAATAACTTCTGATGGAGTTGTGACAATAAATCGAAATGGTGCACAATATGTAAGAGTCAAAGTTGGTATGACCACTCCAAGTGGACTTGTTGCATACTATTATATAAGCGTTGGCGAAATCCCTGAATTTAGTTTCACTCAACGCACAGAAAGTGGTGTTTCATCACCAGACATTGAAAACATAGACCTAAAAGCAGGAGATGAAGGCGTTTCAATAGACGGTAAATATTCTCTTTCAATGTACTTGAATCAATCAAGCAGTTCAACATCTGCAAATGACCTTTTGTGCTATTATATTGTTCCAACAAATGTCGGAGGGCAAAATGCATACATTGATTATGAAAGTATGACACTTTATGCTGACGACACAACAGAAAACTGGAACACGAACATGGTATTTTACACAAAGTATGGCTCTTTAAATGTTGTGACATTGTTTGTACTTTCAAATTACAGTATAAAACTTGTTCCAAATGATGTCGGTTTAACTCAAACTTCATCGGGAATTTATGAAATAGAGTCCGGCAATGTGATAAATATTGCAGATGTATTCCAAGTTGTCAAAGATGACACGGGCGAAGTGTTTACTG
>CALWTG010000088.1 GCA_944384385.1 uncultured Clostridia bacterium
TAAAATATCACTACACTCTTTGCTAAGCTTGCAGTATTTTTTTGTTTGAGTGACATCCATTTTAGCATTTGAATAAACTTTTGTACCTTTAAATCTTTCAAGTTGAACTTTGCGTGCTTTATCTACACGCTTTTTTATATCAGCAGAGCTTTCACATTCTTCATTTGTGTGAAGGTCATCATATGTGACATTGTCAACTTCAATGTGTAAATCAATTCTGTCCATTATTGGCCCACTGAGTTTTGACAAATATCTGTGTATTTGTGCTGGCGTGCATCTACACTCCTCTTTTTTTGAACCAAAGTTTCCGCATGGGCAAGGATTCATTGACGCAATCAAAATAAATGATGCAGGATATGTCACAGTTTGCTTCGCTCTTGCAATGGTAATCTGCCCGTCTTCAAGCGGTTGACGCAGTGTTTCGATAAATTGTCTTGAATATTCAGGAAGTTCATCTAAGAACAAAACGCCATTATGTGCAAGACTTATTTCGCCAGGTTTGACCTGCGAACCACCACCGACCAAACTAATTGATGTGGCAGTGTGATGTGGTGTTCTGAATGGTCGAGAAAGTATTATTCCGTCACTTAAATTGAGTTCACCTGCAACACTATGTATTTTGGTAACTTCAAGTGCTTCTTCAAATGTCATATCTGGAAGGATACCAGGAAAACACTTCGCTAGCATTGTCTTTCCGCTCCCCGGTGGACCTATCATCAAAATATTGTGTCCGCCAGCAGCAGCAATTTCAAGTGCCCTTTTTGCACTGAATTGTCCTTTGACATACTTCATATCAAGATAAGAATTATTCCTACTATTTTTTAATGTCTCATAGTTAGATGGCACAACTTTTTCAAGTATGATGTCAGGCTCTTTATATGAATTTACAAGTTCTTCAAGTGTGTGTGCAACTTTTACGTTTATGTCCGAGATAAAACTTGCTTCAAAATAGTTCTCTTTTGGAATAATAAAATTTTTATAACCTTTTTCTTTTGCTGCAATTAGTAGTGGCAAAAGCCCTGTCACCTTTTTAATATCGCCATTTAAAGAAAGTTCTCCTAAAAATATGGTATCGCCAATTTTTTTATAGTCAATGACTCCACTGGCAGATAAAATTGCAACAGCGATAGAAAGGTCATAAAACGTACCTTCTTTTTTTATGTCCGCTGGTGCAAGGTTGCATGTGATTGCACTGACTGGATACTTTAAACCAGAATTTCGTATTGCAGACCTTACACGCTCTTTTGCTTCTTTTATTGCAGTATCGCCAAGTCCAACAATATCAAACTTAGGCAAGCCCATAGATATGTCAACTTCAACAGTGACCTTATAACCTTCAATTCCATGCAAACCAAAACTTAGTACTTTTGCTAACATTATAACCTACTGGCTAAGTATAACACCTAAAATGCTTATGACAAAATGAATTTGTAAAAAAATTGACATAAAAAAACACAAACCAAAGGCGGTTTGTGTCAGATGATTTTTAGTTGTTGTCTGCCGATTTGATTTTTGCTGCTTTACCAGTAAGATCTCTTACATAGTACAATTTTGCACGTCTTGGATTGCCTTTACGGACAATGTCAACATGGTCAACAAGTGGAGAATGTAAAGGGAATGTTCTTTCAACACCAACGCCATAAGAAATTCTTCTTACAGTGAAAGTTTCTCTCACACTACCATTTTTTCTTGCAATAACAACGCCTTCAAATGCTTGAAGTCTTTGTTTGTCACCTTCTTTAATCTTGACCCAAACCTTAACGGTGTCACCAATATTAAATTTAGGTGCATCATCTTTTAAGTTTTCCTTTTCGATAATGTCTATAATATTCACCGACTTTTCCTCCTATATTATATTTACTAAATGTTCATAAACAAAAAAAAATTTGCCAGCGGACCATTCGAAGTCTTTAAAAAGATATCATATAAAAAAAATTTTTTCAAGTGTTTTATCATAATTTATATAAAAAAATATTAAAAACTTTTACATAAAAGCATTTTGTATATGATTGATTTTTCTTTCTAATATTTCTATCACATCAAACCTACAAAATTTGTCTAAATTTTTGGTTTTTTGTAAGTAAAAAAGTGCCGTTCTTTTTATGTGTTGTTGCTTTTGATATGTCACTGCTTCACGAGGCATACCAAACTTTTTTGATGACCTTGCTTTAACTTCAACAAAAATTATGTAATTGTCTTTTTCTGCAATTATGTCAATTTCGCCAAGTTTACAAGAAAAGTTTGTGTTTAAAATCTTGTAATCATTTTCTTTTAAATAGTTAAAGGCAAGTGCTTCACCACTTCTTCCCAAAGTTTTTGTGTTCATTTGTCACCTAAAAAATTTTTTATAAATGTATCTCTATGTATTTCGCATTTCCCAAATTTTTTTAAAAGTTCAATATGCTTTTGTGTTCCATAACCTTTATGCTTTGCAAACAAATATTGCGGATAAACTTTATCATACTGTTGCATCAGCCTGTCTCTGTAAACCTTTGCCAAAATTGAAGCACAAGCTATGCTATAACTTTTTTCATCACCTTTGATTATTGGCACTGTCACAATATCTGAATTGATTTTCACAGCGTCAATAAGCACAATATCTGGTGTTATGCTAATATTGTTAATACAATTTATCATACCTTGCTTGGTTGCATTCAAAATATTGATTTTATCTATTGTCTTGTTGTCAACCACTTCTATTTGGTATGCAATGGCAGTGCCTAGTATTTTGTCATACAATATTTCTCTAACTTTTGGCGAAAGTTTTTTACTGTCGTTGACACCTTCTATTATCTTATCTTTGTCAAGTGGCATAATGGCAATGGCGCAAACAACAGGACCAGCGAGTGGCCCTCTGCCAGCTTCGTCAATTCCTGCTATCAATTTGTATCCATCACTTTTATATTTATCTTCGTACTCAAACATAGTCACCTATCCAGTGTTATTTTGCCAAGTCTGCCTTTTCTAAAATCATCTATGACCATTGCACAAGTTCTGTCATAATCAATTTCTCCGCCTTTAATCAAAAAATGTTTTTGCTCAGCAATGGCGTCAAGAGTTGAAAGTGCTTCGTCGCATACTTTTATGTTATACCTTTTTTCTAATGAGTCTTTATAATATTTTTGTATTAAGCCAACAAGATATAAGCATAAGTCGTTTATATCAACAATTTCATCTTTAATGCTACCAATTAAAAGTAGTTTTTTTGCAATGTCTTGGTCTTCTAGGTTTGGCCAAAGTGTCCCTGGTGTATCAAGTAATTCAAAGCCATTTTTTAGTGCCACCCATTGTTTTCCCCTTGTAACTCCTGCTTTGTCTCCAGTCTTTGCTTTTTTTATTCCGCACATGTTATTTATCAGTGTGCTTTTGCCACAATTTGGCACGCCAATTACCATAGCTCTAAGTGGTATATTTAGTCCTTTTTTGTTGTATTTTTGTATTTTATTGTCACATAATCTTTTCATTATTTGTTCAATTATCTTGCTTGTTCCACTTTGAACACTATTTAAAAGCACACAGTCACAATTACCTTTGGACAATAGTTTCGTTTTTGCATAAGAAGATATATTGTCATCGGCAAGGTCTACTTTATTCAAAACATAAAGTATTGGCTTACCTTCACACACATCGTCAAATTTTGGATTTAGACATGAAAAAGGTGCTCTTGCATCAAGAACATAAATCACCATATCTACATTTTTTATTTCTTTGGACATAAGTGCTAACGCTTTCGCCATATGCCCAGGGAACCAATTAACTTTTGACAATTTATTCTCCTAAAAGATCAGGTCTATTTTTCTTTGTTATTTCAATAGACTTTTTCTCTCTCCATTTATCAATATTTTGATGATGTCCTGATAAAAGTACATCTGGAACTTTCAAACCCTCAAACTCTTCCGGTCTTGTATACTGAGGATATTCCAAACGCCCCTTTGAAAAGCTTTCATCTTCCAAAGACTGTGAGTTT
>CALWTG010000089.1 GCA_944384385.1 uncultured Clostridia bacterium
GTGATATGGTTGACCTTGAAGAAAAGTTGAAGCTTATACCAAAAGAAAATGGCATTTTAATCGTCACAGACGGCGTGTTTTCTATGAGTGGGGAAATATGCAAACTACCTGAAATTGTTGCGCTTGCAAAAAAGTATGGTGCAAGGGTTATGGTGGACGATGCACACGGACTTGGTGTGCTTGGAGAACACGGAAGGGGAACGGCAGAACATTTTGGGCTTGAAGATGACGTCGATATCATAATGGGAACTTTTTCAAAGTCACTTGCTTCACTTGGTGGGTATATGGCGTCCACCAAAAGAGTTGTTGATTATGTCAAACACAATTCAAGACCTTATATATTTTCAGCTAGCATAACGCCATGTAGCGTGGCAACTGCTAGGGCAGCACTAAAAAAACTAAAAGAAAATCCACAGATGGTAAAGTCGCTTCAAGATATTGCAAAATATATGCGTGACGGACTTAAAAAACTTGGCGTTAAGATAATAGACAGTCAAACTCCTATAATACCAATATATGTCTATGAAGACAAAAAGGCATTTTTGGCTTGTAAACTTCTTTTGGAGCGTGGCGTTTATGTCAACCCAGTTGTTTCACCAGCGACACCAGTAGGCCAAGCACTTCTTCGTACTTCTTATACAGCAACTCACACTCGTGAGCAAATGGACAGGGCGATGAAACAAATTCGTGAAGTTTTGGACATACTAGAGTGCTGAGTTTTTGCAAAAGCGTGATTTTTGCTTGCCTTGAATTTAAAAATAAGATATAATCAAGCGAAATTAAATTAAAGGAGAGTAAAATGAACAAATATAAGGGAACAAGAACAGAACAAAATCTTAAAGAAGCTTTTGCTGGTGAAAGCCAAGCACGCAACAAATATACTTATTTTGCATCAGTAGCAAAGAAAGAAGGTTATGAGCAAATTGCAGAAATATTCTTGAAAACTGCTGATAACGAAAAAGAACACGCAAAAATGTGGTTCAAAGAACTTGGTGAACTAGGTGACACACTTCAAAACCTTGAAGCCGCTGCAAATGGTGAAAACTATGAGTGGACAGATATGTATGACGGTTTTGCAAAAGTTGCTGATGAAGAAGGATTCCATGATCTTGCAGAAAAATTCCGTGGCGTTGCACAAATTGAAAAGCGTCACGAGGAAAGATATCGTGCACTTCTTCACAACGTTGAAACAAAACAAGTCTTTGAACGCAGTGAAGTCAAGGTTTGGGAATGCAGAAACTGTGGACATATTGTCGTCGGAACAAAAGCTCCAGATGTTTGTCCAGTTTGTGCTCATCCAAAAGCATATTTTGAACTTTGCGTAAATAACTACTAAAATATATAAAAAACAACCTTAGGTTAAGAGGCAATCTCGAAATAGCTGAGGTTGTTTTTTTATGCTTCAAGTTCAAGAAGGTAGTCGGTTGAGACATTAAAAAGTTTTGCAAGTTTGATTAGGGCATAGATGTCGGGCATACTTTTGCCAAGCTCCCACAAAGATATCGTGTCTTGCGTGGTTTGTAGTAACTCGGCAAGTTTTGTCTGAGTCATATTTTGTTCTTTTCTTAATTCTTTAATTAAAATTCCAATATTTAGTTTGATGTCATTTGTTTTCTTTTTATTATTCATACCTTTATCATACGATGTTTTCACGTACTTTTGTACAATTACGAAATATTTTCGTACAAAATATTCAAAATTCGACAAACAAAGACAAAAATTGTCAAACAAAATTTTAATAGTGACAAACTTTTGTCATTTTTTTATTGCAAAAATAGAACATATGTTCTAAAATCATAGATGACATTAAAGTTTAGCATTATCACAATGCAGCATTTTGTAAAAAAATGTTGAATTTTGTAAAAAATGTCACATAAATTTGACTTTGCCCCGAAAGCCATTTAATAATGAAAAAGGACATAAAAAGGAGTAATTATGGAAAACGTTTTGAGTAAAACAATTTTACAAGTATATAAATATTTACCAAGAATTGCGCGCACTTATGACAGGCTAGTTGAGAGCAAGGCAATAAATTCACAGTACACGAATGCCTATAACATAAACTATTTCGGAACAGAGGCAGTTACAAAAGCAATAATAGATTTGTCTGAAAGAAAGGTTACACTTATAAATTTGAAACTTTTAATTGAAAAAGCATTGAAAAGTATGAAGCCGTCAATGGCAAGGATTTTGATATTGAAGTTTGTGGACGGGAAAAGGTGCGTTGATTTGGCAGAATATTTTAATGTGTGTTTAAGGACGGTTTTTAGAAAGTTAAACAGTGCACTTGCAAGTTTTTCTTTGGCACTAAAAAGGTTTGGATATGATGAAAGCAAACTAAAAGAGATGTTAAAGCATGAGAAATGGATATCTTCTGTACATAATCATTTTTCAAAGGCAGATTTGAGTTTGATTGAAAACGACGAGGTTAAGTCCACTATAAAATCAAGCATAATATGTGACCTTAAAGTTAGTGCAATGTAAATTATTCAAAATAGTCGCTGTCAAGCTCATAATAGTCACTGTGTTTAAGCTTTGAAATTTTCTTTTTGCGCTTTGATTTTTTATTTGATGGTTTAACAACTTTTTGTGTGGCAATTTTTGTTGGTTTGAACAAAAAGTAAATGATAACAAGGCATGGCAGGCAAACAAGTACGATAATTATTATTTGCCATGGGTTAGATAACGACAGATACGGACCTTCATTTGTTGAATCTATGGTTGGCGAAGAAAAATTTGGCGTTACATATTCAAATTGCTCTGTGTTTTGCACAATATTTGTAAGTAAGTCACAAAGGGGTGAGTATATGTATCCATAAAGTTCTTGATTTTGAAAAACATATTTAGAGTAATACCAAACATTGCCTTTATATGAAATTGCTTCTTCGCCTTCACATGAGCCATAGTACATAAGGTTTGTTTCAAGAAAAGGCACGCTTGTTACAAGGTTTGTTGTGCCAAGTGTCTGATAAGGCGAACTTCTGAGGTTTGCGCCGTTTGGAGTGAATACTCTAAAAGTGGCATTTGTCACATATGGAACGGCGGGCGTACCTTGTACGCATGAAACTTCACTTTTGAGCACAAAGCCATATACATCAATATACTGTGCGCGGTAAAACAAGTCATTTTCATCACCTAAAAGTAAAACAAAATATGTGACGGGAATTTCAAACATTCTGTTTGTTTTATCAGTGGTTATCTCTGGAGTTGAATAAAGGTATATTCCAGATGCTAGCGCTCGGCCATAATAGACATTGTCGGCATAGGTATATGTAACATTGCCAACACTTGCACTACAAAATAACATTAAAAATATCAAACAAAAAAAGGTGATTTTTTTCATCTTTTTTATTATACCTTGATTTTTATGTACAAGGCTGGACAAATTTATCAAAAATTGTCTTTTTTAAGGAGAGGAAATGACACAAAAAGAAATTTTGCTAAACATTAAAAAAATTGACGAACAGTTAAAAAAAATTCAACCAAACGAGAAGCTAAAAAACTACAATAGTGGAGAAATTGTTCATCAAAAACAACTACTTTTTCACAAGTGTCAAAAGCGTAACCGTTGGGTGTTCGGCGGTAACCGAAGTGGAAAAACAGAGTGCGGTGCTGTTGAGATGGTGTGGCTTGCCCGTGGTATTCATCCGTACAGAAAAAATAAACCCAACATTGAGGCGTGGGTGGTATCACTTTCAACACAAGTCCAGCGTGATGTCGCGCAGGCGAAAGTTCTTTCATACTTAAACAAGGCGTGGATATATGATATATGTATGCTAAGCGGAAGAAAAGACAATGCACTTATGGGAGTGATTGACTATATTCTCGTCAAAAATGTGTTTGGTGGGCTTAGTAGAATTGGCTTTAAAAGTTGTGAACAAAGAAAAGAAAAAT
Source organism: uncultured Clostridia bacterium (assembly GCA_944384385.1). GTDB lineage: Bacteria > Bacillota > Clostridia > Christensenellales > UBA1242 > UBA5893. The sequence continues at coordinate 3,895 of CALWTG010000089.1, forward strand.
TTCAAGGTACAAGTCTTGACTATGT
>CALWTG010000090.1 GCA_944384385.1 uncultured Clostridia bacterium
ATTGAATTGTGCACAAATTTAACACGCTTTTCAAACAATTTACAAATGAGTGTTTTTATTTTGCTTGAGAGAATTTCACTACAATAAATATTTATACTTTTGGGGCTTAGTGCAATCAAATCTGTAACAAGCTTTTCTTCATCCATATTTTTTGAAGGTTCAATTATATCAAATTTTGAATCAAAAATTCCGTATGATTTTTCAAGTGGCATAATATTAACCACATCATTTTTTACTTCAATATTGTCAACTAAAAATTTGATAAGCTCCAAAAAAGTATCATCTTTGTAAAAATAAATTTCATTTTGATTGGCAATTTCAACAAGTTCTTGCCATTTTTGTTTTAATGAAAGCAATCGAAAATTAAAAAAACTTTCAATATTTATTTTTTTTACAAGCTCCAAATATTTATTAACAATATAATTATCTGTTTCGTTATCAAAATATAATAGTGCACAAATAAATGCTTTTTTAGATATGTCATCTGTGATGTTCACATGTAAATTTTGCAATAAAAAATTTTTTTTATAATAATAGCAAACAACTTCAGAAATAATTTCTTGTATTAGCATTAAAATTCTATTTTTTTCAAATTTATTGCAAGCAATTAAAATATCAACACACTGCCCTTTGTTTAAACAAGTTAAAACGCCATTGCAATCTTTGATTTCCCCTTCAAGCTTTTTCATTATAAAGTTTAATATTTCTTGTTTACTGCTATCTACGCTTATACAAAATTCCCACATAAAGTCATCCTTTATCCCTTGTATTTTATGCAACAATGAAGTTTTTACTCATAAATAATTTCGCCAAATTTGTAATATTCTAAGTTTTTTGTGTTAACATTTATTTGACATAATAAAAGCGTTTTGATAAAGTTTAAATGAGGTATTTATGAAGTCTAAATTTTTGTATGTTGTAAGTGTTTTCCTTGTTGTTATGGCTTCAATTTTTATGTATGGTTGCAATGAACAGCCAAAGTATTACGATGTGTCAGTAAATGTTTGGTACCCAAATTATGGAACGGCATATGGAAGTGGCACATTTGAAGAAAACACAATGTGTACTATATATGCAACAGAAAAAGCCAATTCGACTTTTTTAGCGTGGATGCACAACGATGTTATTGTGTCATATGACTCCACCTATTCATTTGAGGTGACATCACAAACCCGTGGCACATATACTGCAATTTTCTCATTACCAGATATGAATCTTGTCACCCCTACATCAATATCGCTAAACAATCAAACGACATCTTCTGTTACTATCACTACCATAAACATGTCGGTTTCCATTGGTAGTAGTTATTCATCACTATATGAAGTTTATAATGGAGATATTGTTCAAAATAACTTGTTCACAATAACAGAGCCAGTTTTAGCTTATGACAAAAATAAACCTATTTACTGTGAAGTAACTTTACAATTTGCATACGAAACAATTGTCGAAAATGAGTTGACACAACTTGAGGCAACATCCAAAACAGCACTTAAATTTAACATTGATTTACTTTCTTCTGGAGAATTAACTTTAAATTTACCACAGGAAATACAAGGGACCATGACAATAAGTATTGGTTTTGAAACCTTTACAGTTAATGTTGAAGAAGAACAAACTGAAATATAAAAAAACGGCTCAAAGCCGTTTTTTTGAATAATAACAGAATAAATGTTAAAATAATCCTTCAATATTATATTGCTCATCTATATGCATATTAACAACATTTGGAGTTTTGCTAAGTCCGGGCATAAGTAACATATTACCAGCAATGGCAACAATAAATCCTGCCCCTGTTTTTACTTGAATATCGGTTATTGTAATATAAAAATCTTTTGGTCTATTTAATAGTTTTGCATTGTCACTTAAACTATATTGTGTTTTTGCAATAACAATTGGCAATTTATCCAAATGATGACTTGTCAAATATTCGATTTCCTTATTAGCCTCATCTGAATATTTAACGCCTTTTGCCCCATATACCCTTGTGGCAACTTCTTTTATTTTTTTCTTAATTGTGCTTTGCTGGTCGTATAAAAATTTAAAGTTGTTATCAATATACTTGTCGCAAATGTTAATAACACTTTTTGCAAGATTATCTGTACCTATTTTGTCTTTCCCATAAACATCACACACGATAGAAGGTATATTTGCCTTATCTAGTTCTGTTTGAATAGTTGAAAGTTCCTCAAAAGTATCTGTTTTGTACTTGTTGATTGCGACAACCATAGGAAGTTTGAACTCATTAAAAATGGTGTTGATATGAGCATAAAGATTTTCCATTCCAAGTTTAACGGCATCAACATTTGGAGACGATAAGCCAGCAAAGCTTGCTCCCCCGTTAAGTTTAAGTGCCCCGACAGTGACAACCAAAACAACTGCACTTGGCTTAATGTTCCCCACTCTGCACTTAACATCAAAAAACTTTTCGGCTCCAAGGTCAGCACCAAAACCTGCTTCTGTAACAACATAATCTGCATATGATTGAGCCATTTTGGTCGCTATTATGCTATTACAGCCGTGTGCAATATTTGCAAACGGCCCCATGTGAACAAGCGCAGGAGTGTGCTCAAGAGTTTGAACAAGATTTGGCATAATTGCATCTTTTAAAAGTATTGCCATGCCCTCTTCTGCGTGCAAATCTCTCGCATAAATTGGGCGCCCCTTTGAATTTAATGCCACCATAATGTTCCCAAGTCTTATTTTTAGGTCTTCAAAATCACGACAAAGGCACATAATAGCCATAATTTCACTTGCAGCAGTTATTGTGAACTGGTCCTGTCTTTCAACTCCATTTTTTGCACCCTGAGCAACGGTTACTTGTCTTAATGCCCTGTCGTTTAAATCAAGGCATCTGTGAAATAAAATCTTATTGACATCAATATCAAGTTGGTTTCCTTGATATATGTGATTATCTATCATACTGCAAAGCAAATTGTTTGCAGACGTTATTGCGTGAAAGTCACCATTAAAATGCAAATTTATATCTTCCATAGGTGCAATTTGACTATATCCACCGCCAGTAGCACCGCCCTTTATTCCAAATACTGGGCCTAATGATGGCTCCCTTAACGCCAGACAAACTTTTTTACCTAATTTTTTTATAGCATCAGCAAGGCCTATGGCAACTGTGGTTTTTCCAATACCAAGTTTGGTTGGATTTATGGCGGTCACCAAAATCACCTTACCATTTTTTTTGCCATAAACTATCGGAAGTTTCGCCTTATATTGACCGTAATTAATAATATCATTTTTATATTTAAGCTTTTTTGCTATTTTCTTAATCTTCTTTAAATTTACACTTTTTGCAATTTCTATATCTGTCACACTTCACCTCGAAAATTATCATACATCATAAATTTTAATTTGTCATTAAAAAAATTGAAAAACTTAAAAAAATATGTTGACATCAGTATGGTAAATTTGGTATAGTTAAAAAGCTTGATACTTTGGGAGTTTAGCTCAGTTGGCTAGAGCATCTGCCTTACAAGCAGAGGGTCATAGGTTCGAGTCCTATAACTCCCACCAACAAGATATCAAGAACAATATTTCAAACATCATCATATATAATGCGGGAGTGGCTCAGTGGTAGAGCGTTGCCTTGCCAAGGCAAATGTCGCGAGTTCGAATCTCGTCTTCCGCTCCATTTTTTTTAGATGGTGCCATCGCCAAGTGGTAAGGCCAAGGTCTGCAAAACCTTTATTCCCCAGTTCAAATCTGGGTGGCACCTCCAATGCCGAGATGGCGGAATAGGCAGACGCAAGGGACTTAAAATCCCTCGGGGGCAACTCCGTACCGGTTCGAGTCCGGTTCCCGGCACCAAATTTATAAGGCTACAACCCAGGAAATATAAGGCTTTC
>CALWTG010000091.1 GCA_944384385.1 uncultured Clostridia bacterium
CGCACCAAGATTTTCAAACTTGTCACCAAGCTCAATTTCCTTTGCAATAGTTACGCCGTCATTTGTAATTAGTGGCGTTGCATAATTTCTATCTAAAACAACATTTCTGCCCTTTGGTCCAAGTGTTATTTTGACTGTGTCACAAACTTTGTTGACACCAGCTTCAAGTTTTTTTCTTGCATCTTCTGCAAATAGTATTTGTTTTGCCATGTTATTCTCCTTTTATTATTGCCAAAATGTCGGCTTGTCGCAAAATTAAATATGTTGCGTCTTCTGATGAATATGACACCGCACCATACTTTGAGTACAAAACTTTGTCATTTGGTTTGACTTGCATTTCAACTTTTTGACCGTCAAAAGTTTGTCCATCGCCAACGCAGACTACAATACCAACATCTGACTTTTCGTCTTTTATTAGTGGCAATATAATTCCGCTACTTGACATCTCCTCTTTTTTTTGAGGTAAAATAACTACCCTATCGTAAAGTGGTTTTAAATTCATTTTTTTCTCCTTAATTCTATTTTATTTTGTCAAAAAATGGTATGCAATTTTATTTATGAATAAATAGAGCATATGTTGTCTTTTTTTGACATAAAAATAAAATGTGACTATGTATATGTTAAGTCACACATTAAGGGAGTTCAACGTTTTATGACAAATAAAAATAAATATCGTTCTTCAAAAGTTCTGACTATACTTTTAACAATATTTTGCCTTGCTCTTTGCCTTAGCTTTGCAGAGCTTTTTTCAAGTCTTATCACAACAAGTGGTCTTAGTGCCGTCAAGGATGGAGAAGTCAAACAAAGTGCCTTCAATTTATATGCAATATGCTTGTATCAAACCGACACTCAAACGCTTGCAACAGAAAACGCTACACTCGCAAAAAGGCAAGGTGGCGCTGGATCCATTTGGCAAGGTGACAAATTCTATGTGCTTGCCTCTTCCTATGAAAATGAAGAAGATGCAAAAAAAGTTCAACAAAACTTGCAAGAAAATGATACAACGTGCGAAATAATTACACTTTCATTTGATGCACTAAGTATTTCCACCACAAGCACTGGTCAAGAAAAAAACATACTAACTGAGAGTGTGCAATGCTATAAAAATCTTTACAAGCAACTTTATGATCTATCCGTTAGCATAGACACCGAACTTTTAACAGATATTCAGGCAAAAGTAAGTTTGAGCGACATCACAAGCAATTTTAAAAGAACAAAATCAAATTTTTCTGCACTTTTCAATAGTCAACTTACCGCTAGCATACTTGAACTTAAACTAAGCCTTGAAAGTGTTGAAATCATTTTGGACGAACTAGCCGACTATTCTTCAACTGAAACTCCTTACACAAGTGTTGTAAAATATGCTTACTTTGAAATACTTGGCGAATATGCTGAGCTTACTGACGCAATTCAGTAATCCCATTTTGGAATAAACAAAGTGCTAGCACTTTCTCTCTCTTGAACATAGCCCGAAAGGTTTAAATCAAGATAGGCGTCAACAACTTTTTGATATTCCCTTTTTGTTATTCGCCTATTTATTTCTTTAAATTCACTTGCCCTGCCATAAGGCACATATTGAGCCATTAAACTTACAAGTGTGTTTGGTAAATTTGTTTTTATCCATTTCAAAATACTTATGCTTTGCTCTGTCATGAGCGGCATAATCAAATGACGGACAATAACACCCTGTTTCATAACATCATTTTCAATAATGTCAGCCTTATTTTCACGCATAAATTTGAGCGCACTTTGTGTTACACTAACATAATCTTTGCAGTTTGAATATTTTTTTGCACAACTATCGTCAAAGTATTTAAAGTCCGGCAAAAACACATCTATGTATGGCATAAGTTTTTCAAGCGTTTCAATTTTTTCATAGCCGTGAGTGTTGTAAACAATTGGAATATTTGGTTTATAAATTTTTAATGCTTCAACTATTTGATATGCATAGTGAGTTGGATTGACAAGGTTAATGTTCTCTGCCCCCATATGCTCCAACTCTTTAAAAATTTCTGCAAGCTCTTTTATTGAAATTTCTTTGCCAGTATCTTTTGACGAAATATCATAATTTTGACAAAAAACACATTTTAAACTGCAACCACAAAAAAATATGGCACCACTGCCATTTTTACCACTGATTAAAGGCTCTTCAAAATTGAAAAGACAATATTTCGCAATTTTGACATTTTCGCCCATACTACAAAAGCCTTTGGCTTTACTTCTGTCAACATTGCACTGTCTTGGACATAATGAACATATCATACTCAAATGATAATATTTCATAATTTATTTGTCAAATAAATGTTTTCGATAATAAGCCTTTAACTCAACATATCTAGGATAAATATAATCTGTTAGTGCTATATGAAAAGATGATGAGGCTTTTGCTTCAATGTTATTTTTTACCTTTAATGCTATATCGTTTGTGTAATCGATAACTTGAACATTTGGCAATATATTTTTAATTATTTTTTTAATTGTATAAAAATGAGTACAGCAAAGAATAATTGTTTTTATTTCCCTATATTTTTTATTTAATAAATATTTTTTTAATATTTTTTCAATTTTTTCTAAATTGTTTAAATTATTATCTATTTTTTTAGGTGAATTTTTTATATATAAATATTTTGCATTATTTTTATTTATTTCTTGTATTTTTTTTATTGTATTTTTTTTACTATATAATAATTTGCTGTTATCTTATTTTTTTAACAAACTCTCTGGCACTTTGGTTAACAAAATAGGAATATTAAAATAACTTTGAAGTTTATCTCCCACCGTATAGCTTAATGTGTTACAACCAATTACGCAAGCTTTTATATTGTAATGCTTTATTAAATACTCAATATTATTTTTGGCAATGCTAAAAAGCAACTTGTGATTTTTGTTGCCATATGGCGAATTTTTGTTGTCGCACAAAAAAACAAAGTCCTCATCAAAGAGCTTTTGACACTCGCACATAACATTTAGTCCACCAACACCACTATCTATGAATCCAATCATATTAGTAGCGTATGCTAAATGGGGCTTAATGTTTCCGAAATTTGTTTTGGTGAAAGCGATGTGCACATCACATTATTTATGGCATCACTGATTATTGTTGAACACACTGACACATATTGCTTTATATCTTTGGGCGCAACAACAACGCTTTTATTAAGTTTTGAAAGCTTGTTTAGGTCCAAAAGTAGTGGCACGCCAATGCTTATACAAGGAACGCCAATACTTTTTTGCGAAATGTCCATAATCTCGCCCATTGCTCCACCCGGTATCATACCAACGCTTGAAAGCTGAAAGCTGTGGCCAAGTCTTTTTAAATTTTGCGTTAATAAACTATCTATAATCACAACAAGATCTGCCCGTATCTCCCTGACTATTCCCCTAACAATAAGTGGCGTTTCAATGCCAGTCACAGCCTGAACATTTGGACAAATTGAGCATACATTGTGCTTTTTGTAACTGAAATTCAAACTTCTTGTTGCCAAAATTTTTTTGCACGAAGCAATTCCAAGACTATCTGAAATTATGTCATCATTGCCAAGCCCACACACAAGTATGGTGCTTTGTTTTTTAATATGGTGAAATGTCAAAAATTCTCTAAGTACTTTTTTTATTTGACTTTTGACTTCGTTTTGATAACTTTGATGAAGATAAAGATTGTGACAAGATATTATTCTGTATTTTCCTTTATCAAAATGTTTATTATCTTTTTTTATATCAAGTGTACACAAAACAATGTCGCCTATCTCTTTTTGATAAAAGCCAAGTGCTTTAAAGTCTAAATCGAGTTCATGAAAAATTGTCATACAGTGAT
>CALWTG010000092.1 GCA_944384385.1 uncultured Clostridia bacterium
AAAGGCAAAAGACTTGGTAAGCCTCATAGCCATAGTGAAGCTGAAAAAATGCTGAAACTTCTTTCTTCTCACTGGCACAAAGTGTACACCGGTCTTTGTGTCGTCGTTCAAAAAAATGGACAAATAAAAAAGTATGTCACGCACGATGTCAGCAAGGTCAAGTTTGCAAAACTGAGTCAAAAAGACATTGATTGGTATCTTAGCTTTGACGAATACAAAGACAAGGCAGGTTCATACGCCGTGCAAGGTATAAGCAATGTGTTTATAAAAAAAGTTTGTGGCAATCTGTCCACAATAATTGGACTTCCTACTCACAAACTATATGAAATATTAAAAACTGAAAATATAATTTAAAAACATTTTTCCCAAAAATTTTTACATAGAAACTAAACTTTTTCTTTTTTGCGTTTTACACTATATTGTATAACGCTTTTTTATTTTGCTTTATTTTTCATATATTCAATTTCGCATTTTAGTTTTTCAAGTTTTTTGTCTAATATTTGGTCTATATGATAACTTTTGAAAAAAGTTGCCAACTGCTCGATACACATGGTCACATCGGCAAGTTCTTCGGCAACACTTGCTTCAATGTCTTTATCTTTATACTCGCCATACAACACTTTTCGTTTGTACTTGTTTATTGCGACAATAAGTTCTGCCATCTCTTCAATACATTGGTCATACTGCGCAACAAGTCCCCACTGCTCTGTCGCCTCGTCGTATAGTTTTAATCTTTCTTCTTTTGTCATTATTCCCTCTCTTTCTTGATTTTTCTCTATAATAAAAATACCAAAATATTTTGTGATTGAAAACTATTTTTAAATAATTTTCTTTTTTTGTTTTGCTTTAATAACATCATTGTTTTATGTTATTTTGCCTTGCATAAATACGCAAAAAAACTCATAAATATTTTTCACAAAAACGCTTGCAAGTAAGAGTTTTTATGTGGTATTATCGGGTTATATTTTCAATATATGGTACACAAAAATCGCAAAAACACAATATATTGTGAAATATTAAAAAGGAGTCTACATATGGTACAAGTCATTAAAAAAGATGGAAGCAAAGAAGATTATGACATACAAAAAGTCATAAAAGCAATTTCAAAGTCGGCAGACAGAGTGCTTGTTAAATTTAGCGATGAGGACATCAAAAAAATATGCGACAGAGTGAACGGCAATGTTGAGGCACTGGGACTAAGCGAAGTTCCAATTCTCACTATGCACAGCATAGTTGAAGAGGCGCTTGAAACATATTTTCCAAAAGTTGCGAAAAGTTACAAAGACTATCGCGACTACAAGCAAGATTTTGTTGCAATGCTTGATGACGTGTACCAAAAAAGTCAAGCCATCATGTACATTGGTGACAAGGAGAACGCAAACTGCGATTCAACTCTTGTTTCAACAAAGCGTAGTCTTATATTCAATCAGTTAAACAAAGAGCTATACAAAAAGTTCTTTTTGAACAAAGACGAAATTCAAGCAATCAACGATGGTTACATATATATTCACGATATGTCAGCACGCCGTGACACAATGAATTGTTGTTTGTTCAATGTTGAAGAAGTTTTGTCAGGTCGTTTTGAAATGGGCAATGTTTGGTATAACGAGCCAAAGACTTTGGACGTTGCCTTCGATGTGATTGGAGATATTGTCCTTTCAGCTGCAAGCCAACAATACGGCGGTTTCACAATTCCAGAATGCGACAAGCTTTTGGTCAAATACGCAAAAAAGTCATATGACAAGTGGTATAACAAATATCTTTCTTTGGGACTAAGCGAAAAAGTAAGTCATGATCAAGCAATGAAAGATGTTCAATATGAAATGAAGCAAGGCTTTCAAGGCTGGGAGTACAAATTCAACACAGTTGCATCTTCAAGAGGAGATTATCCTTTCATAGCAACAACTTGCGGTCTTGCAACAGACGAGTTCGGTAAAATGGCCGCAAAAACACTTCTTGAAGTAAGAAAAAATGGACAAGGAAAAAAAGAGTGCAAAAAACCAGTTTTGTTCCCTAAAATCATTTTCCTTTACGACAAGAACTTGCACGCAGAAGGAAAACCTTGCCACGATGTCTTCCTTGCAGGAATTGAATGTTCATCAAAGACTATGTATCCTGACTGGCTCAGTTTAACCGGTGAAGGATATGTCGCAAGCATATACAAAAAATATGGCCGTGTGATTAGCCCTATGGGTTGCCGTGCCTTTTTGTCACCTTGGTATGAGCGTGGAGGAATGGAGCCAGCAGACGAAAACGACAAGCCAGTGTATGTTGGAAGATTCAACGTTGGCGCAGTGAGTTTGCACCTTCCTATGATTCTTGCAAAAGCACGCAAAGAAAACAAAGACTTCTATGAAGTTTTGGACTACTACCTTGAAATGATAAGAAATCTCCACAAGCGTACATATGACTATCTTGGTGAAATGCGTGCATCTGTCAACCCGCTCGCCTATTGCGAAGGTGGTTTTTATGGTGGACACCTTAAATATAATGAAAAGATTAAGCCACTTTTAAAAACTGCAACTGCTTCGTTTGGAATAACAGCACTTAATGAACTTCAAATGCTATACAACCACAAGTCACTAAAAGAAGACGGAGCGTTCGCACTTGAAGTTATGAAATACATAAATGACAAAATTGCACAGTACAAAAAAGAAGACGGATATTTGTACGCAATTTATGGAACGCCAGCAGAAAACTTGTGCGGACTTCAAGTCAAACAATTCAGAAGACTTTATGGCGTTGTTGAAGGCGTTTCAGATAGACCATATGTTTCAAACAGTTTCCACTGCCATGTTACAGAAGATATATCCCCTATTGAAAAGCAGGACAAAGAAAACAGATTTTGGAATTTTTTTAATGGCGGAAAAATTCAATATGTAAGATATCCAATTGACTACAACAAACAAGCTTTTGTCACCCTTGTTGAAAGGGCTATGGACATGGGATTTTATGAAGGAGTAAACCTATCTCTTTCATACTGCGACGACTGTGGGCACTCAGAACTTGATATGGATGTTTGTCCAAAGTGCGGAAGCAGGAACTTAACCAAAATTGATAGAATGAATGGATATCTCGCCTACTCACGCGTCAAAGGTGATTCAAGACTTAACGACGCCAAAATGGCAGAAATTAAAGATAGACGGAGTATGTAAATGAACTATCACAACATTACAAAAGATGATATGTTAAACGGCGACGGCCTAAGAGTTGTTTTGTGGGTGGCGGGCTGTTCTCACCACTGCAAAGGTTGTCATAACCCTCAAACTTGGGACGAAAAAAGTGGAATACCATTTGACGAAGACGCAAAAAAAGAGATTTTTGCCGAGCTGGACAAAGACTATGTCAGCGGAATAACTTTTTCTGGTGGCGACCCACTTTTTGCGGGAAATATAGACACAGTCACCGCCCTTGCAAAAGAAATTCGTGAGAAATATCCAAAAAAGACAATTTGGCTTTACACAGGCTATGACTATGAAGACATAAAAGACTTGGAAATATTAAAGTATGTCGATGTATTGTGTGACGGCGAATTTGTCCTTAAAAAGCGCGACACTCAGGCTCACTGGGTCGGCTCAACAAACCAAAGGGTTATTGATGTGCCAAATACTTTAAAGTCTGGCAAAATTGTTTTGCATCAATAAGACATATTTAATAAGATATAATATATAAATAAATATAGTATATATTAAATACTTATTGTAGTGCCCTATTTCAGCGTGTAGACAAATAAATCAGACTGCCGAAAAACAAGTGAGGCGAGGCTCGCAAAATGTCCCAAAGCAGGAGTTTAGTTACCTAAATGACTGTTT
>CALWTG010000093.1 GCA_944384385.1 uncultured Clostridia bacterium
GATTTGCCCTGACTTTCGCATTTCGTCAAGTTTAGATATTCCACTTATAACCTGTTTTGTAACATTGCTTTCTGGTAGTGGTCTATACTTTTTCGTGTTACTTTCAGTTTGGTCTTTTGTTGTGTTTTCTGACTTTTCTTCATCATCTTCGCCGTCAAGACCAGCAGTGTAAATTGGTGGTCTTTTTTGCATAGGAATTGTGTTTGTCACTTCGACTTCATCATCGTCATAGATGTAGTCCTTCCAGTTGACATCAGGCTGTTTTGTAGGTTTTTCTTCTTGGGCGCTGTCGTCTTGTGAAATTTCAGTGATAAAGCCGTCATTTTGAACTTCACCCGTTTGAACAACTGTATCTTCTTCAACGCGCTTTGGTATGTCAAAAAATAATATAAATATGCTGATTATGTTAAGGCTTAGTGTGACAATTAAAACTATGTTTAAAATTAGGTTGTCATTAAATAAATAATCAAGAGAATTTTTTATCAAAAAGTAAACACATAAGGCGCTGATTAAAATAAACCAAATAAGATAAAAGATGTAAAGTCCGCGTTTTTTTGAAAATTTATTTGTTTTGAAATTGCTATATTTAATAAATCTAGATGCGCACACGAGCGAGAACAATACGAGCGCAGTTATTGTGGCGACTATGACCAAAAGCCCGTATTTGCCATGCGTTAAAAATGGCCAAACGATTGGCGTTAAAATATCATCAACAATTTGAACATCACTTGAAACAAAACAATAGATGACTGAAAATACAAGCAAAAAAATTGACGCCAAAAACATTAAACTATACAAAAGAGTGAGTATCAGTCCACCACTAAGGACAACTTTTCTTCGCATAATCTCTCCTAAATATATTTTGCTCTAATATAGTAAATATAACACATTTTTTGTCATGAGTAAAACCAAATAAATAAAATACTGGACATTTTTGGGACTTTGGTGTAGTATAATTACAAAAGGTAGGTTATTATGGCAAATAATTGGGGCGAAACTAGTAAAGTCGTTTGGCATGACAGAAAGAGAATACTTGGTATGCCAATTTCGTTCACGAGATATTATCTTGTTGATGATCCGGATTGGACAAAAGTTTTTGTAAAGACAGGACTACTTTTTACTCGTGAAGAAGAAGTTAACCTTTACAGAATTTATGACATTTCACTTACTTCAAGCCTAGGTGAAAAAATCTTTGGTGTGGGAACAATAGTTTTGTATTCAAAAGATGAGAGCACTCCAACACTTGTCATTCGTCATGTAAAAAATGCCGCAGAAGTTAGAAATATGCTTGCTGACAGAATTGAGGAAGAAAAGGCAAAACGAGGCTTCCGTGTCGCTGAATTTAATTAAATAATAAAATAAAAAATTTAAGAGGAAGAATAAATTAGACTGCCGAAAAACAAGTGAGGCGAGGCTTTGGGGCAAAAACTGCACTCTCGGCATACTTTCGAAAAATTTTTTCGAAAGTTGTGCTTGAAGTTTGTTTTTGCCCCTTTATACCGACCAAGCGAAAATGTACGCTTCGCTTTACATTTTGTCGGTACTTGCTTATAAGTTAATAATTATCAGTTAAATTTTTTAAAAATAGATAAGAGTAATGTTTGTATATTAAAAAAAGTATAAAAGCAGGAGTTTAGTTACCTAAATGACTGTTTTTGGGCGTTTTGCAGTAAACAAAGCAAGAAAAAATTTAAAATTTTTTCGGTCACGAAGGTTTTCGACAGTCTATAAGTTGATTTTTTTTAAAAATATGTTTACACTTTACATATAAAAATTTAAGGAGAAAAAATGGAAATCGAGGCAACAAATTTTATTGAAGAAATAATCAATAAAGATTTAAAAGAAGGCAGGTTTGACCATGTTCAAACTCGTCACCCACCTGAGCCAAGTGGATACCTTCACATAGGGCATGTCAGAAACATTGTGCTAAATTATGGACTAGCAAAAAAATATGGCGGAGTTTGTAACCTTAGATATGATGACACAAACCCACAAAAAGAAAGTCAGGAGTTTGTTGATGCAATTCAAGACGATGTACATTGGCTTGGCTATGACTGGCACGAAATTCACTACGCAACAGAGTATTTTCAAATGAACTATGAAGTTGCTGTCAAACTCATTAAAGAAGGCAAGGCATATGTTTGCGACCTTAGTCCTGAGGAACTTACTAAATACCGTGGAACATTGACAGAACCGGGCAAGAACAGTCCATATCGTGATAGAAGTGTTGAAGAAAATCTTGACCTTTTTGAGCGTATGAAAAACGGTGAGTTTGAAATGGGTTCAAGATGCCTTAGGGCAAAGATAGATATGGCAAGTCCAAATATGAATATGCGCGACCCAGTGATTTATCGCATTCAGTATCTAAATCACCAACGCATTGGCAGACAGTGGAACATATATCCAACATACGACTTTTCACACCCACTTGACGACTGTTATGAAGGAGTTTCTCACTCAATATGTGGTCCAGAATTTGAAGATCATAGACCACTATATAACTGGGTGGTTGAAAATAGCGGACTAAAAAATCACTCTCGCCAAGTTGAATATGCAAACCTTTACATTAAGGGAGCAATTCTTGGCAAGCGCTTTATCAAAAAACTCGTTCAAGACGGACTCGTTTCGGGTTTTGATGATCCAAGACTTTATAGCCTTCGTGGGCTCAGACGCAGGGGCGTACTCCCTGAAAGCTTAAAGACTTTTGTCTTGGCTGCCGGAATTTCAAAAAGCAACTCTTTAATTGACCCAGAATTTTTGAATCACTTTATTCGTGATGACTTAAACAAAGTTTCAAAGAGAGTTATGGCAGTTTTGCATCCAATCAAACTCGTGGTAAACAACTGGCCAGAAGGCAAAGAAGAAGAAGTTGACCTTGAAGACTATCCACAAAATGAAACAACAACACATAGAAAGTACTATTTTGGTCGTGAATCTCTTATTGAAAGAGAAGACTTTATAAAAGTACCAGACCCAAAATTTTATAGACTTTATGTTGGCGCAAAAGTTAGATTAAAAGGTGCATACATCGTTGAATGTACAGGCTTTGATGAGGACAGCGAAGGCAATGTCACAACAGTTTATGCAAACTATTTGGAAGGCACAAAGAGTGGAAGTGATTGTACCGTTAAAGTCAAAGGCACAATTCATTGGGTAAATCCAAACCATGTAAAAAAAGTTGAAGTTAGACTTTTTGAAAACCTTGTTGACGAAGAAAGTCAAGAGGAAGTTGAAGGGCAAGAGCACGCAACAGACAATTTCAAAATCAATCCAAACTCACTCACAATACTCAAAGACTGCTATGTTGAAGATGGCGTTCCTTACACAATGGACGAGAGATATCAGTTCATAAGAAACGGATATTTCTGCCTAGACAAAGACACAACAGAAAATAATCTTGTTTTTAATAGGACGATAACATTGAAGGATACCAAAAAACGCAAATAAAAAAACGCAAATAAAGCACCCGATAGCTGTGTTTACTGCCGGGCAACCCTCACACAGTCACGTACAAAGTACGCTCGTGCGTGAGGGTACCCGTCGAGCCTTGCTCTCGGGGCTTTATTTGTGTTTTTTACCTATACTATGTAAAGGGCGAATACTTTGTTTCTGCTATGTTTTTTTTGACAAAAGAAATGCACTGCATTTCTTCCCCTAAGTCACGGCAAAATCGCCAACGAAGTGCGATTTTCGTTTGGCCGTG
>CALWTG010000094.1 GCA_944384385.1 uncultured Clostridia bacterium
GGCAAGAATGTTGCCCCCGTTGTCACCTGTTTTGTTATTCCAGAAAATGAACCAAGTTGCTCTCCATCGACTGTATAAAAATATACAGTATTGCCATTGCTTGCAACATAGTCAGTAAGAGTTTTGTATTGGTCTTTTCCCAAACTGTTAAATTCAATATAAACACCATATGAATATGAAGTTGATGTTGATGATGCACTTGTTGCTTGATATGTCCCAAGACATCTTTTAATCACATCAGAGTGAATATCATATTTTGTTTCTTCTTCGGTAGCTTCACCACGAATAATAATTTCAGTGCGTGTTCCAATTGCTTCCATCAAATCAGAACTTGTATCTGACTCAACAGTTTGCACCCTTATTTCTGTATTGTTTTGAATACCAACTTGATTATATTGTCCACCAAATGAATACAATACACCTCTCACAAAATCAACAGTTGAATCCAAATCTTCTTGTGTTATTGTTGCATCAGAAGAAATTGGTGCCACATCAAACACTGCTGTTTGACCAGAACCAACATCATACGATAATGATATTGCACCAGCAAAGCCAGCATAATCATTTACATAAAATGGTAATTTAAAAGTAGCAAATGATAAAAACAAACCGATTGCAACAAGTATTGAAACAAGGACATAGTTTGCGATAGAAAATTTTTTAGCCATTATATCTCCAATTATTACTAAGTAATTATAAGTAAATAGTTTGTATTAGTCAAACATTTTTTTTACTTTATAATAATTTTAGACACTTTTTGTTTAATACACACATAAAAAATATCATTGATTAAAATGCTTATAAAAAATATCTTGATGTTAAAGAACAAACGAAACAAACCTAATAAAACACCCCAAAACATAAGTTTACTTGTTTTGAGGCGATTTACATCGTATTAAGCAAAATGTTTACTACATATTTATATTACAAATTTTTCAAACAGTTATAAGTTAATTATGTTTTTAATAATTTTATTTTTTCCTAAGATTAACGGCAATTATTCCACAAATTCCTCCAACAATAGCTCCGAATAAACAGTCGTTTATAAGTGTTATTCCAAAATCAAAGTGTCCATCAAGAATGGAAAATGCCAAAAATGCAGTAATAGTGAATAAAAGTCCTATGAAAAGCCCAGAAATAAGCCCCATATCTTTTGATTTTTTTAGTGCCACAAACGTTCCAATTAAAATTGAAACTGTTTTGATAACTTGGTTTATTGGTCTAATTAGCGAATCACTAACACTTACAAAACGCAAAATAAAAGCAAAAATAAGTATACCAATCAAACAAACAGAAAGTGCAAACAACGCCCCTTTTAGCGTTGTAAGGAAAAACGATACCTTTTCTTCATCACCATTAACGGTTGCTTTATTTTTAGTTTTTACCATAAAAATATCTCCTTGTCCACACCATATAGATATGAACAAGGAGATTTATTTATGATTAGTTTTTATTTTTTACTTTTTTTCTTTGCAGATGATTTTTTCTCTGTTTTTTCCTGACTTTGTTGTTCAACAGTAGTTTCGTCTTGCGATGTTTTTGTATCATCACCATCAGAAGCTTTTGTAATGTCCTCAGGCATTTCAATCACTTCTTTTTGAGATTGGTCTTTATTCTCTACCTTTTCTTCTTTTTTCACAGATGTGTTATTAACAACAGGGTTGCTTAAATTGTAATATATTGACCTAATGTCAACGCACATATAACCCTTGTGTTTCTCATCACCTGTTTCAATAGTCAAAGTTTTGTAGCCTTGTTTGTCGTTATCAATTCCAACAACTTTTCCAATTACGCCAGCAGAAGTTAAAACAATGTCGCCTTTTTTAATAGCATCCATCATTTTTTCTTGCAATTCTGCCTCTTTCTTGTTTTTTGCTTTCATTAAAAATGGCGAAACAATGAGCACCAAAAGCAAAACACCAAGAAGTATCCAAGAGCCAACTCCTACATCAGCCAAAATTAAATTCATAATTTACCTCCAATTTATAGATAACATGACAAAATTACAACTATTAAAATCAAAACTATTGGAATAATAATCTCTGTCAAAGAAGCAAGTAATAATGCCATAATTTCTCCTTTTGTTATATTATCACATAAAATATGAAATTCAAAACATATTTTTGTCTATATTTTATAATTTTTGAGGTATTCTGCCTTAAAATCTAGCAGTCTATCCTCCCAAATCGCTTGTTTTATTTGTTCAGTGAGCCTAATTAAATGTCTTAAATTGTGTATAGATAACAATTCTGCTCCAAGCATTTCACCTGCGTTTATTAGGTGTCTAATGTATGCACGAGTGTAATGCTTGCAGGTATAGCAATCACAATCATCTTCAATTGGACGAAAATCTTCTTTAAACTCTGCGTTTCTTATGACAAGTTTACCGTGTTTTGTAAATGCTGTACCATTTCTTGCAATTCTTGTTGGCAATACGCAATCCATCATATCTATTCCCCTTGCATATCCTTCCAAAAGGCAATCAGGACTGCCAACGCCCATAAGATATCTTGGCATATCTTTTGGCATTAGTGGCATCATAAAGTCCAGCATATCATACATGACTTCTTTTGGCTCTCCAACACTAAGCCCACCAATGGCAATACCACACTTGGCATAAGGGACACAGTCACTTATGCACCTTTGTCTTAAATCTTTGAAAAAGTTACCTTGAACAATAGGAAAAAGCATTTGATTTTCATTTTTTTGGACTTTGTAGCATCTTTCAAGCCAATTTTTTGTGATATCAGCAGACTTTTTTGCCTCTTCATATGTTGCACCATAGTTTGAACATATATCAAAAGCCATAATTATGTCTGCACCAAGGTCATTTTCAATTTGCATAGCCCTTTCAGGACTAATAAAAAGTTTTTCACCACTAAGGTGAGAATTAAAAGTAACACCTTCTTCGGTAATTTTTCTAAGTTTTGACAAAGAAAAAACTTGAAAGCCACCACTATCTGTTAAAATTGGTCTATCCCAATTCATAAAATGGTGAAGCCCACCCGCCTTCTTTACAATCTGCTCACCTGGTCTTAAAAAAAGATGATAGGTGTTTGATAAGATAATTTGAGCTCCAACATCTTTAAGGTCTTCAACTCTTAGTCCCTTGACTGTTGCCTGAGTTCCAACTGGCATAAAAACAGGGGTTTCAATATCTCCATGTGGAGTATGAAAAACTCCAATTCTCGCCCCTGACTGTTTGCATACTTTTTTTACTTCAAAACTAAAATTCATATTTTACCTACTGTATAAACATTGCATCGCCGAAACTGAAAAAGCGATATTTTTCTTTAACTGCCAAATTGTAAAGTTCAAGAGTTTTGTCAACTCCAAGCATACTTGCAATGAGCATAATCAAAGTTGATTGAGGAAGGTGAAAATTTGTAATAAGTGCGTCCACAACTTTCATTTTATATGGTGGATAAATAAATATGCTTGTTTCCTCACTTTTTGCAGATAACACACCATTTTCATCACAAGCACTTTCTAGCACTCTGACGCTTGTGGTCCCGACTGCAATAATTCTTCTACCTTGCTTTTTTGCCGAATTTATATAGTCCGCAACTTCTTGCGTTATGACATAGTACTC
>CALWTG010000095.1 GCA_944384385.1 uncultured Clostridia bacterium
CTTTCTTTCATTCTTGAATCACGTGTCAAGAATTTACCTTTCTTCAAAACTGCTTTGTTTGCTTCGTCAGCAACAACAAGTGCTCTTGAAATACCATGGCTTATTGCACCAGCTTGACCTGAAAGTCCACCACCGATGACATTGACATATATGTCGTACTTATCTAAGCAGTCTGTTGCTTCAAGTGGTTGACGAACTATTAACTTCAAAGTGTCAAGACCAAAATATTCATCAATATCAACTTTATTGATTGTTATTTTTCCAGTTCCATTTGGAATCAATCTAACTCTTGCAATAGCTTTCTTTCTTCTGCCTGTTCCAAGAAATTGAACAACTTTCTTGCTAGCAGTTTTTGTTGATTTCTTCTCTGCCATTAGTTTCTAACTCCTTTTAGTGTGACCATCTCAGGTTTTTGTGCTTCATGACCATGATTTGCATCTTTGTAAACTCTGAGTCTTGTGAACATCTTTCTTCCAAGTGAGTTTTTAGGAAGCATACCTTTAACTGCACGCTCAACTGCGACATTTGACTTTGTGGCTAAAACTGTCTTGTAGTCCATCTCTTTAAGTCCGCCAGCATAACCAGAGTGACTTCTGAGCATTTTCTGAGTGAGTTTTTTACCAGTCAAAACGACTTTGTCTGAATTTATAACTATAACATGATCACCAGAATCAACATGTGGAGTGTATGTTGGCTTGTTCTTTCCAGTCAATATATCAGCAACTTGGCTTGCAAGTCTGCCAAGTGGCATATTGGTTGCGTCAACAATGTACCATTTTCTTTCCACATTTTCTGGCTTTTGCATAAATGTTTTCATTTAACTAAATTTCCTCCAAAAAATTGTGTGATACCTTTAATTTTAAGACAAACTTTTTCGAAGGGGCTAACATTACAAAAAAATATGCCTTAACAAAAGACAGTGATATTGTATTATATCCCTTATAAATTGTCAAGCATATTTTCCAAATTTGAGTACAAAATTTTAGCACTTTTTGCTGTGCATAATTATTTTATTTTTTGCATAAATATTCATAAATATTTTACATCAAGCAGCATAAGTCCCTTACCACAAAGTGTTCGACCACCGAACTTGCGCTCACCTGTTTCAAACATTTTATCTATGTTTTCTATTGGTATTGTTTTGTCAGCAATGTCCAAAATTGTTCCAACAATGATTCGTACCATATTGTATAAAAATCCATTTCCTGTGATTTTGAATAAAATCAAATCGCCTTTTTTGGTTATCTCTATGCTCTCAACTGTTCTGACAAAATTTGTCCTACCCGAGCGTGAGGCACAAAACGCTTTAAAGTTGTGTGTTCCCTCTATTTTTGATTTTATTGAGTTAAGTACACTTATGTCATAGTCGTGTTTTTTCTCGCAAACATAGTCGAAAAGAAAAGGACTCGTTATTTTTGCAGTTGAAACAATGTATTGATAGGTTTTTAGTTTTGCACTCTTTCTTGCATCAAAACTTGAATCCACTTCTTTTGCCGACAATATTCTTATGTCGCTTGGCAAATATGTGTTTAGTGCCATGACAAGTTTGTCGCAAGAAATACTGGCGTCAGTATCCAAATGTGCATATTGTTTAAGCGCATGAACTTGTGCATCTGTTCTTCCGCTTGGGTATATCTTAATGTTTTGCCTAGTAACTTGAAAAAGTGCCTCTTCTATCCGCTTTTGAATTGTATCTTTCCCTGGCTGACAAGCAAGTCCTGAATATGCCGTGCCTTTATATGAAAAACAAATTAAAATTCTTCTCATAATATTATATTAAAACAAAATAACGCTTTTGTAAAATGTTTTACACATCGATACAATTGTGTTAAACTTGCAGTGAATTTCACATAATATATTTAGGAGAAAATATGTTAAATAAAAATACAAAAATAGTTGACGGCAACACCGCTTGTGCTGATATGGCGTACAACTTCACAGATGTTGCTGTTATTTATCCAATAACTCCTTCATCAACCATGGCAGAACTTGTTGATCAATGGTCATCAAATGGAAGACAAAACATATTTGGTCAAGAAGTACTTGTCAAACAAATGCAGTCAGAAGGCGGAGCAGCTGGGGCGCTTCATGGGCTTGTTCAAACTGGCAGTCTTGCAACATCTTTCACATCAAGTCAAGGACTACTTTTGATGATACCAAATATGTATAAAATTGCGGGACAATGTCTACCTGCCGTTTTACATGTTTCTGCTCGTGCCCTAGCAACTCACGCACTAAGCATATTTGGTGACCACAGTGACGTGATGGCAACAAGAAGCACGGGCTTTTGTATGGTATGCTCAAAAGATGTGCAAGAGTGTTATGATATGGCACTTTTTTCGCACATAATGACGCTTAAATGCAGTTTGCCATTTTTGCACTTTTTTGATGGTTTCAGAACAAGCCATGAGATGCAAAAAATTGAGACAATAACACTAGAAGACATAAAAAGCATATTCCC
This sequence comes from uncultured Clostridia bacterium, assembly GCA_944384385.1. Lineage (GTDB taxonomy): Bacteria > Bacillota > Clostridia > Christensenellales > UBA1242 > UBA5893. The sequence goes on from CALWTG010000095.1 coordinate 2,462, forward strand.
TTACAAAGAGTACTTCGAGTTCAAAAAATCTGCTCTAACCCCACTATCACCTATCGCTCGTGGCACATCTCAAAACCCTGATGTATACTTTCAAAATCGTGAGCGTTCAAACTTACTTTATAGAGATGTTGAAGAGCATGCAAAACAAACATTTTCTGACATTGAAAAAATAACCAAAAGACACTATGAAGCGTTTGAATATGTTGGTACAAAAGATGCAAAATATGTCGTTGTTTCAATGGGAAGTTCATCATCAACAATCAAAGAATATGTTGAGTATTTTGTAAGTAAAGGCGAAAAAATCGGTGCAATAAATGTCAGAATGTATAGACCATTTTTTGACAAACAATTTATTGCGAAGTTGCCAAAAACTGTTGAAAAAATAGCAGTACTTGACAGAACAAAAGAGTGCGGAAGTGTTGGCGAACCACTTATGCTTGATGTTGTTTCTGCAATAAATCAAAATGGTCTAAATTGTAAAGTTTTCGGCGGAAGATATGGCCTTGGCGGAAAAGAATTTGATATTTCTTGCGTCAGTGCAGTTTTTGAAAACTTGAAACAAAAAGACAGCAAAAACCATTTTACAGTCGGCATTGATGACGATGTTTCACACACCTCACTATTCCTTACCGACTATGATATCAACGAAAAATGCTACGAATTGAAGTTCTATGGCCTAGGCTCTGATGGCACTGTCAGTGCAAACAAAAACAGCATAAAGATAATAGGAGAAAAAACAAACAAATATGTTCAAGCCTTTTTTGAATATGACTCCAAAAAATCTGGAAGTTTAACAACTTCATATTTAAGAATTTCTGACCACCCAATAAGCCGTGCATACAAGCCTAAAAAACACGATTTCATCGCAATTCATAACTTTACATTCCTTGCAAGATATGACCTTATCTCTTCGCTTAAAGACAACGGAATTGTTCTTTTAAACAC
>CALWTG010000096.1 GCA_944384385.1 uncultured Clostridia bacterium
TTTTACAAATTTGATTATATGGAACAAAAATCTCCCCGCCAGATTTAAAAACATTCCATATGTTTTTATCACCGGGGACAACAAGTCCGGTAATTCTTCCCGTTGCCAGTTCAAAAACAATGTCAACGATGTGACCAAGTCTTTTCCCATCAACAACGTTAACCACCTCTTTGCATCTAAGTTCCAAAAATGAACTTTCCAAATTTCGCTCCATAGTAGTATATATGCAAAAGGTGTTACAAAAAATTACTCATGAACATTTAAGGGTAGTTGTCCCAAACTTTCGCTACTTTTATTATAGTATACATAACAAGGTTTGTCATCTTTTTCTTGCCTGTAAACTTTTTCGAAAATTTGTTTCGCCTGTTCAAAATTACCCTTTTGAAAAGCCCTAACTCCGTTTTCAAATTCTAGATGATGCTTATATAGTTTTTCGCGTTTTTGACGAGGGAAAACTTCCAAACACTCAAACACTGACTGCTCCACCCCTTCTCCATCTAATTCGGCAATATATCTATATGCCAGTTTAAAAGATGTTGGCAAAGCGTTTAATGTGTTTTTGGTTATGAGCATAATTGAACCAAACTTTTCATTTATCTCATCAAGTTTATTTACAAGTTCCATTGAGTTCGTGAGTATTGTTGGTGTTTTTCGCTGTTCATCTCCAACAACCCCAAAAATGATTTCATCGGTATGGATAGCAAGCCCCACTTCAAATTTTGGCATATTTTCATCAAGACTTTTTTGTTTAATATCACGATATATATTCATTTCGCAGGTAATTGCATTTTGTGGTGAAATGAAAACAGAAAGTATTCCATTTTCAAGATATTTATCAACAAAACCATTAAATTTTCTAATTATTGGAGCGACAACATTTAAGTATGAATTTATATAATTAAAATTTTCTTCCAAACTCAACGTTTTCGACACGGCACTACTATTTTTTATATTGCAAAAGAGAATTGTCGCTGTTTTTTTGACTTGGCTTCCAACTTCAAGTTCCAAAATACTTTTTTTACCAAGAAATTTAATCAATTTTTTAGGAATAAACTTCTCATATTCAACACTTGTTTGTTTAATCACGTCGTCTTTAATTTTATAATTTTCATTTATTTTTTTTAATGAACTTTCAATTTCTTGAAATTGCTTTGTTCCCCCAATGTTTATTTTATCACGCACTTCACCATATGCAAGGCGTTTTGTCACAGTTTCAATCTTTTTTATAGGTCTTGTTACAATAACAAAAGTCAATGAAATAACAATAAGGTATACAATACCAATAACTACTAACCAATAATACCTATTATTATTTGCAGTGTTTATATTCAATGCCGTTTTAATAAAAACTGCTGGTGTGTTTGAATAGTTGTTTATGCTAAAAATACCAAACATTATCCCACCAAAAATGAGCGTAACTGGCACTGTTGACAAAAACAAAACTGTGCTTAATTTCCTTGTTTTTAAAAATTTAAAAAACAAAACATTCCCACTAATTAGGTTTATAACATCAAAGGCAACACACACCCACGAAAGAGTAGAAAAATTAAGTACAATTTCTCCCCCAATAATAGATATACTAGAAAATAAGTATGTCGATGTTATAGAGCCACCAACTAATGACACCAAAAACACAACTATCCATATTTTTGTATTTGTTTTCATATTATTTGGTTTGCTAATATGCAAAAAAAATATTCAAAATTTTTTAATAATTAAATAATTTTTTAGCATAATAAAAATAGGAGAAAAAATGAATCAAAAATTTTTAAATCAAATTTATAAAAACACGAAAATGGCAGTGCAATCAATTGAGAATATGTACCCAAAATTTAGGAGTACAAAGCTTAAACAATTTATGAAAGATGCACAGCAAAAATATTTGGAATATATGGAGCAGTCTAAAAAAATTGCACAACAAAAAAAACTAGAACTAAAAGATGCTAGTTTTTTCTCAAAGACAATGTTAAAATTGTCAATTTCAATGTCGACGCTTTTTGATAAATCAAGCGAACATATAGCAGAATTGTTCTTGATGGGAACTGTGCGTGGCACACTCAGTTTATATAAAGAATTAAAAACATATAAAGACGCTGATAAAGATATTGTTGAACTTGCTAAAAATCTAAAAGACTTTGAAGAAAAAAGCTTTGAGCAAATAAAAGTGTATCTTCAAGAATGATTGTGCTTAGCAAGATAAGAGTTTATTGAAATTGATGCCCTTGCCCCGTCACCACAAGCAGTGACAATTTGTCTTAGGTCAGTGTTGCTGACATCTCCACCACAAAAAACGCCACTTATGTTGGTGTTTTTTTCTTTATCAACTTTGATATATCCCGACTCGTCAACATCAACACCTTCAAACATTTCAGTGTCAGGCTTTCTTCCTATTGCAACAAAAAGTGCATCCACATCAATGGTTTTAGTTTGTGATGTAATTTTATTTAAAACTTTAATTGATTTTACCTTTTCATCGCCCAGTATTTCAACAACTTGACTATTTAAAACCAGTTCAATCTTACCTTCTCTTTCAAGCTTTTTTATTTTTTGAACTAAAATATCATCGCCACGGAATTCATCACGCCTGTGAATAAGATAAATTTTCTTTGCAACATTTGATAAATAAAGGCAATCTTCCAAACTAGTGTTTCCACCACCCACAACGGCAACATTTTTGTTTTTATAAAGAGCACCATCACATGTTGCACAATAGCTCACACCTTTTGATGTGAACTTCTTTTCCCCTTCAACATTTAAAAGTCTGTTGGTTGCACCTGTGGCAATGTACACAGTCTTGCCCTCATATTGATTTTTGTCTGTCTTTACTATTTTAGTGTCACCACTTAAATCACAACTTGTAACATCTTCAAACAAAACAGTCACGCCAAGATTTGTTATTTGTTCAAACATCTGTGTTGCAAGTGAAGCTCCGTCAATGTGCATTATCCCTGGGTAGTTCTCAACATTTGTTGTGATGACCATTTGCCCACCGGGCATACTGCGCTCCAAAACCAAAGCATTTTTACCTGCTCGTTTTAAATATAATGCACAAGTCATACCACTTGGACCACATCCAATTATTATACAATCGTACATATTTTCCTCTCTATTTTATTATACACATATAATGCCACAAATAAAAACGAAAAGAGAAGATTCAAATTTAAATCTTCTTTAAAAATTTTTTTCTTCATTTCATTATAAGTCATTAGCAAGTTGCGTAAATTGTCGGAAATTTTAAATATCACAACCGATGAATTATTAAAAGAATAAAAAAAGATAGTTCAAAAACCAATCACGAACTATCTCTTGTTTAAAATTATCTCTTACTAAATTGTGAAGCTTTAC
>CALWTG010000097.1 GCA_944384385.1 uncultured Clostridia bacterium
ACTTTTGCTGTTTTTTATGTCTTCAATACATTTTTCCAGCGAGTGTACCATGCAATTTTTTCTCCTTTTTATTTTAAACAATGGCTAATATATCACAAATTGCTAGCAAATGTCAAATCTATAATATATATGCCACATCGTGTCAATAATAAACGCCATATCAAAAGCAAATTGGGGCTTTTTATAAAGTTACGCAAACAACATTAAACAAAAAAACCACCAAAGTTGGTGGTTTTGTGGTTTTAATTATTATAACTCACTTTGTGCAACATTTGGAAACATCTTTGCATCATGCTTTGATGCGACTGAGTTTGTCAAAAGTTGTGTTTTGTTAGACAACACCTTGAGTCTTGCATCTTTGTATTGGTTTTCACTGTGAAGTGGAGCATAATCTTCAATTATCTTTGGCATTTTTGCTTCAAGGTCAGCCTTTGAAGAAATTTTGTATGCTTTTTTAAACTTTTCTACCTTTCTATCATAGGCGTCTATTAAAGCTTTTGATGGAGTAAATGCACCATAAGAACTATTTTGCATTGTTCCAATGTCTATATTCATAGTGTCCAAAAATGGAGCAAGGAACATTGCGTCTTTGCAAACTTCATCAATACCAATAAGCTGTAAAGGCAAGTGTTGAAATAGCATTTTTTCGCTCTTTTCCACGGTACCACGGTCTATCTTTTTGCCGTTTGTTTCAACCCATTTGTCGTGAATACCTGTGAGTATGTCAATGATAGCATCATATTTTTTGTCTTCGTCGCCATGTTGCAAAACATCAATATGTGCCTTTATGCCATCATGTGCAGACTTGACTGAGCCGTAGGCATAAGTTGTCTTGTCAAGTTCTCTAAATGCTGACACTGCATTGCCACTTTTTGCCATTGCTTCGTCAACAACAGCTTTTGCCTCATCCAAAGTTTTGCCGTTCCAACTAACCATTGCATACATTTGCGCAACTAGTGGGGCATTGTATTTTTTCAAATCATCTCTTCTCATATAAAACCCTCCGAAAGTTCATATAAAGGGTATCATAATCAAAAAGAAATGTCAACGCAAGCCATTACCAGCATTTTAGTTCGTCAGGGACAATAACTTCGCAAACGCCTTGCTTTGCCTTGCAAAGTGGGCATTCTTCCCATGCTTCATCAGAAAAACTTACATATCCACACGATGGGCATATCCATCTGACTTTTTTTGCTTTTTTGTACATTGTTTTGTTTTTGAATTGTTTATAAAGTTCTTCAAAAAGATTTTTGTGTCTTATTTCGACCTCCATAATCATTTCAAAAAGAGTGGAAATATCGTCAAAACCTTCTTCTTTTGCCGTCTTTGCGAACTCTTCATATGCTTTGGCCTCGAGTTCTTCATCTTCGGCAAGAAGTTTCAAATTGTCCAAAAGTTCCCACTTTTCTTTGAAAGGGAAGCCTGCTGAAATGTTTATGTTGTCTATTTGTTTCTCTTCTGCATCTTGAATTTTTGTGTATAACATTCTTGCGTGGTTAAACTCTTGATATGCTATTGTGTCAACTATTTGTGCAATTGCCTCATAGCCGTTATATCTAAAACCATACTCCACAAATTCATATCTTGTCCTTGCTTGGCATTCGGCAGCATAGGCACGCGCCAAATTTTCATATGTCAAACTGTCTTTTAATTTCATAATATCTCCTTTTAACATTTTTATGATGTCAAAAAAGCAAAATAATATACAATAATTGACCTAAGTTGTTTTTGGTGATATAATTCAGTGTAAAAATTTTTTAATCAAAGGACAATTTATGCAAAATCGTACACACAATTTAGGGGAATTGCGTCTTTGTGACGCTGGTAAAAAAGTTGAACTTTGTGGCTGGCTTGAAAATGTCAGACGCATCAGTAAAAATCTTGCCTTTATAGTACTTAGAGATTTTTATGGCACAACACAAGTTGTCGTTAATAGCGAAGAGACGATGGCAAAGGTAGACAAAATAAACATTGAGTCCACAATCAAAGTTTGGGGCACTGTTCGTGAAAGGTCAAACAAAAATCCTGACATGGCAACAGGCGACATTGAAGTCGTTTGCGAACAAATTGAAGTGCTTGGGGAGTGCATTTATAACGAACTTCCTTTCCAAATCAACTTCTCAAAAGATGCCGATGAAAACACAAGGCTTAAATATAGATATCTTGATTTAAGAAATCCAAAAGTAAAAGAAAAAATTGTTTTGAGAAGCAAAATTGTGAGTGCTCTTAGACAGGCGATGACAGAAAAAGGATTTTTGGAGATAACAACGCCAATTTTGACATCTTCTTCACCAGAGGGCGCAAGGGACTATCTTGTTCCATCTAGAAACTATCCGGGCAAGTTCTATGCTCTTCCACAGGCACCTCAGCAGTTTAAACAACTTTTAATGGCGTCGGGGTTTGATAGATATTTTCAAATAGCACCATGTTTTCGTGATGAAGACGCTCGTGCCGACAGGTCGCCAGGTGAGTTTTATCAGCTTGATATGGAAATGGCATTTGCAAGTCAAGAAGATGTGTTCTCTGTGATTGAGAGCGTGCTTCCACCTGTTTTTGAAAAGTTTGGTAGTTACAAAAAGGCGTCAAAACCACCTTTTGTTAGAATAAAGTATGAAGATGCAATGGAAACATATGGCTCTGATAAACCTGACCTTAGAATAGATTTGAAAGTGACTGATTTTACTGATATTGTTAAAAGTGTTGACTTTGAACCTTTCAAAAGTGCAGTCACGAAAGCGGTCATTGTTGACAACTTTACACATTCAAGGAAAGTCATTGACAAACTTGTTGAAGATGTATTTACTCAACTTGAACAAAGAGTTTATTGGTTCAAGATCGACGAAAATGGTAACCTTGTTGGTGGCGTGGCTAAGTTTTTACAAGACAAAAAGGCTGAAATTGACAAATTAAACTTAAAGCCAAACACATTAGTTTGTCTTGCCTCGGGCGAAAAGAGAGTCGCACAAAAGACGGCTGGTGTTATGCTCAAAATGCTAGGCAATATTTGTCCAGAACATATGGATAAAGAAAAGTATGAATTTTGCTGGATAGTTGACTTCCCTATGTATGAAATTGGTGAGGAGTCGGGCAAACTTGAATTTTGTCACAACCCTTTCTCTATGCCACAAGGTGGAATAAAAGCGCTTGAAAAGGCAGAAAAGAGCACAGAAGAGGCGCTCAAAGTTATTGCTTATCAATACGACCTT
>CALWTG010000098.1 GCA_944384385.1 uncultured Clostridia bacterium
AGGACAAAACAGCCCTTTTTCAATGGCTAGTTTATATAAATAAAGTTGTTTATTATATGTTTTTAAAAGGCTTTCGGGTGTCTTTGAAGAAAATTTGTAATCAACCAAAATTGCACTATCATCATCTTTTATCACAAGGTCGCAAACGCCTTGGACAAGCACTTTTTCTTTCGCCGTCGAATTTTCAATTTCACTGTATGGTAGTTGCATAACAAAACTATGTTCTTTTAGCACAACATGCCCTTTTGCAAGTTTTTGCACAATGAGTGCATTTTTTAATGCAAGGTTTTTATCAACTGCATTTAGCACATTTTGGTCGTATATTTTTTGTGAGTTTATATTTGAGATAATGCTTTCTATAACACTATCATCTATGTTGTCATCATAATTTATACTTTCTAATATCTTATGATACACAATACCAATTTCAGCAGGGTTTTGAGTACTTAGATGTTCATCAAGTTTGAGCGTATGTGGCTGAAAATTTTGACTTGTGTATTCATACTCATCTTTAAGCACACTTGAAACAGAATTTTTTTGAGCGATAGAAGTTTGAAGTTGATTTTTGTAACCAAGTTTAATATATTCACTAAGTCCTAGGCTCTCCCCAGCATTTAAAGCACTTATTTTTTGCTCTTTTTGCCCAGAAAACGCACTTTGACACAATACATTCAAAACAAGTTTTTCATTTTTAAACATATTGCAACTTTTTTGATTGTTTAAATTCTCAATACTTTTATTGTCCAAACTTCGCACAATAAGGTCAAGGTATGTTCTTTGAGAAAGTATTTCATGCTCGCTCTTAAATTTTTCATAACTTAGTTTATTTGTCGAACCTATTAAAATAAGTTTATTTTTTGCACGCGTTAGCGCGACATACAAAAGTCTTAATTTTTCGGCATAGTCATCTTCTGCATTTTTTTGTTTAATGACATCATAAAATATGCTTTCGTACTTTTTTCTAGAAAGTTCATCAAAATATTTTATTCCTATTCCAAGTTCTTCATTTAGCATAACTTTTGAAGTCTTTGGCGACTTATTAAAATCTTGACCAAGCGAAACACAAAAAACTATTGGCCATTCAAGGCCTTTACTTGCATGCATGGTGGTGAGCGTCACACAATCAAAAGACGACGCCTCACTTGTCACTTTTAAATTTCTTGTGTTTTGTTTCAAAAATGATATATAGTTACCCACAGCAAAGTTAAAAGATGAGTTGACAAATGAAGATATGAACATCAAAACATTGTTTTTTCTTGATAATCCATTGCTAAGATATGACAGTTTGTATGTGTAGTTTGTCAAGTTGTTAAGCTTGGTTAGTGCAAAATATAGACCTTTAAAAGTGTAGTCGTCATAAAACTTTTTAAGAGTGCTTTGCATACTGTCTATCTTTTGTTTAATGTCATCTTCAAAATCATAACTTTTCACACATTCATAAAAAGTAGATTTATCTTGCTGTCTAATTTTAAGCATTTCATCACTAGAAAAATCAAATAGTGGCGACATCATAACACTTGCAAGAGTGTAGTCGTCGTTAAAATTCTCACAAATTTTTATTGCGTTTATAAGCACTTTAACATCATAGGTTTGTTCAAGGTCAAGATTTGAATTTTCAATGAGCGGAATGCCATATTCGCCAAAAACTTCAACAAATTGTGCCTCTTGATTGCGTGTTCTAAAAAGCACACAAATGTCGCTGTATTTCACATCTCTGTACTCTTTTTTGTTTATGTCGTAAATTTTTTGACCTAAAAGCGTACTGATTTTTTCTGCGACTGCTATTGCCTCAACTTTGTCTGAATTTGAAATGTATGGCATATCTTCACTCACGCTATACACGCCTTTGACTTTTTCGTCAGATTGTTCGGTGTCATCATATACAACATTAAGTTCAACATTGTAATCTTCGTCCAAAAATTCGGCAAGTGGGTGCAATTGTGCATCTTTTTTGTAGTTTAGGTGCGCACTTTTTTGTGTCATTATTTGAGAGAAAATTTCATTGACAAAATTCAAAATATATTTTGAAGTCCTAAAATTTGAGTTAAGTTTAAGTGCGTTACTTTTGCCAGAAGTTTTGTTTTCTTTTTCGTAGTCTTTTATCACCCTTTCAAATATTTTTGAGTTTGACTGTCTAAAACCATAAATCGCCTGCTTTAAATCGCCAACCAAGAACAAGTTGTCCTCTGACTTTATTAGTGACAATATTTTTTCTTGAATTAAGTTGGCGTCTTGAAACTCATCAACAAAAATCTTTTTGTACTTAGATTTGACTTGGCTATTTATGTCTTCATGCTCCAAAATTGATATCGTATACCTTTCAATATCGTTAAAATCATACAAATTTTTTTGCTTTTTTATTGCGTCATACTGCTTTTTAAATTCACTCACTAGGTCAAGAATTGTTGTTGTGTTGTCTTTACAGTACTGTTTTGACTTTATATACACCTGTCCACTTACATAACCTTTCAGCGTGTCGACAACTGACTTTAAGATGTCTTTTTGAACAACTATTTTGTCCATATACTCATCGCTCACGCTTGGCTTTGTTGGAAAAGTTTGAGATGTGCAATAGTCGATAATTTTTTCAAAATCGTTGTTTTCAAGCAAAAATTTTGCAAACACCAAAAGTGAAAAAATGTATTTGCAATGTTTTTCAAGGTCCAAACTTTGACAAACTTTATGAAGTGAAGTCAAGTTTTTAACAACATAACTAAGTTTGTAATTTGTGTAATTTTTATATATTTTTTCTGCCTTATTGTTTTCAAAAAGACTAAGCGCATTATCTTTAAATTTTTCAAAATCAATTATTGAACACGAAAAATTATATATAGACAAAATTAAGTCATATATATTTTTGTCAGTTCTGTTATCTGCAAAACAATTAAATAGTGAAAAATATCTCTCTGGATTTTTCTCCCTATAAACATCAATGGCGTTTTTTAATGCCCTGTTTTGATAAATTGTTTGCAAGGCGTTGTCAAGCACAGAAAATGAAGGGTCAATGTTTATCGCATAAAAATACTTCTTGACAATTTTTTGACAAAAACTATCAAAAGTTGAAATGTCTGCAAGTGGCAAATCGTCAAGCTGTTCAAAAATATCTTGCCTATTTGGTGCAACTTCTTTTAGCGAAGACACAAGCCTTTGCCTCATCTCTTCGCTTGCAAAG
>CALWTG010000099.1 GCA_944384385.1 uncultured Clostridia bacterium
TCTATACGTGTCAAAATAATTCATTTGTGTAACTGTCCCAGATGTTGGCGTTGTCACATTATTGTTTAATGCAATGTTTAGATATCCCGTAACTCCAAGCAGTAGTACCATAGCAACCAAAATAATAATCTTTGTCCTCTTTTTCAACATGATAAATCTCCTTTTTATTTACCTACCAAAATTTCTATATCTTCTGCATCAATTTCAAGTAATGCCATAACTGCTTTTTGTAGTTCAAGCATTACGCTTATGTTACTTGCTCCACTGCTCACAATCAGCACACCACTGACCTTTGGCAAATTTTCTTTTATGACTAAGGGAGAATCTTTGCCCGACTGCGAAACTAAAATAAGTTCTTCGGTTGTTGTGGTCTGCGTTGTTGTCACTCCATTGTTTGTTTGAGAAGTGGTTTCTTCTGTTGCGTTTGTCGCATAAACGTATTCAACTCCGCAAGCTAGTGTCACCATCACACTGACATTTCCTGCACCATTTATTTGTGACAGTACATTTGATAATTTATTCTCAAGGTACTCCGCATATTCCTCTGTTGTTAGTGCAGTCAACGTATTTTTCTCGCTTTTTGTGGAAGAAAATGTCGAACTGTAAATTAGTAGCAGTATGGCACAAAACACCACGACAATTATTATTTCAAAATGTTTGATGTTTTTTAATCTCTCCCAAATTGTAATTTTTTTTTGCTTAGTATCCACTAAAAACAATATTCTCCTTTTCTATATCCACAAATGAAATAATTACCTCAACTACCTCATTCTCTATATCTATATGCTCATCATTATCCACTATAACTAAATTACTAAAATCGACATAAATCGTGTCTATTTTCATAACAGTCGTGAAAATGTCTGCAGAAATAGAAATATCAACATTTTTAAGTCCCTTTGAATCAAGTGTGCTTTCAATGCCTTTTTCAAGCATAGTAAGTTTGTCGCGATTTAATTGATAAATGTAGTCCTCCTGCAAAACAATCTCAGTTTCTGTAAATATGTTAGATGTGTCTATGTCTGACTTAATTAGCTTAGGAAGTGGAGCGATTATTATAAATACTATTACATAATTAAATATGGTTTTTATATAGCCATTTGTTTGACCACTGGGCAAAAATAAATCAATGAGTATTGAAAGCACGCTCACTCCCGCAATTGACAGTATCCAAGCCGAAATATCCATAAATTCCTCCTTTTAAAAGAAGTTGGCACTTAGCATTATCATTCCCGCCATAAGTACATACATAAAAGCGCAAGATAGAATCATCACAATCAAAAGCGACATACTTTTTGCAAGCATTGAAATAAAGTTTGATATTCTTGAATCAGTGATTGGCTCTAAGATAGCTGCCACTAATTTTAATGACAACATAAAGACAATCAAATTCAAAACTGGCACAATGATGGTTGCAAAAAGCAAAATCAGTCCACCTGCACCAACTGCATTTTTTATCAGCACACTGCTTGCAACAATCAAGTTCAACCCGTCAGACAAATATGAGCCCACAAGTGGTATGGAGTTTTTTATGGCGTATTTGGCAGTTCTAAATGATATTCCGTCCACACTTCCCGCCGTTATTCCCTGAATAGCTAAAAAAGCAGAAAACACGGTAAAAACTCCGCCAACTATCCACTTAAATAAACTTGAAAAAAATGATGCAAATTTGTCTAGTTTAACATTGTTACTAAGGTTTCCAACGATTGAAAATACAAGCCTAAAAATAAATATTGGCATAAGTATATTGGTGAAGATATTAATAATGGTACCACTAAGTACAGCCACAGCAGGTTGATATACACTCACAGAAGTAGTACCACCTATTGCGGTTAGAACAGTTAATAGAATTGGAAAAGCAACATCCATTTGCGTTTTTATATTTTGTAAAGTGGTCGATGTGAGCTTCAACATATTCACGCTGTATCCGACCAAAACGAGTATTATGGCACCATAGCAAACAAAGTGTATGACATCACCAAGCGACTTATTCTTTGATGCAGGTCTTGAAGCACTCACCAAACTATATGTCACAGCTATTGCAATTACCAGTGACAAAATTGGAAGAAAAGCCAGCACATCATCAAAAAACAATTGCAAAATACTTGTCCAAATTGAATTACCATTTTCTGTGAATTCTCCGCTAAGTATTTGCTTTATTTTGTCAACAAAAGAGTCATTGCCAAATATTTCTTGTCCTTCTTCATCCAAGTTATCAAGTGCATCTTCAAGTTCGCTAAAATCCAAATCTCCAAGTTGTGATTCAATACTGTCTTCAATTATGTCCTCTATCTCAGATGAAGTTAGTTCATCATCACAGTAAACAACTTCATTCGCATTACCTGCGAACAAAAAAGGACAAACAACCAAAACCACAACAAATAAAAGTGCAAGATATTTTCTCATGGCAATATCTCCACAATAATCTCAATTATGCTAGTAACTATTGGCAAAGCCATTGCAAGAATTATTATCTTGCCCGCAAACAATATCTTGTCAGCCACACTGCTAGACCCTGCATCTTGACATATATTTGCTGCAAATTCAGTCAAATACCCGACACCAATAATTTTTAAAAGTGTTTTCAATAGTCCTGTATTTAAGCCCGTTTTCTCAACAATGTTTGTAAAGGCATCTACGATATCAACAACGTAGTTAACTGTTTGAATTAGAATAAGTATTCCGCCACAAAGTCCAATTATGATGCTAACTTCTGGTTTTATGGGTTTAACCAGCATTGAGGCAATGACTGTAATAAGACCTATTCCAATGATCTTTACTATGTCCATTTCACCTCCTTAAAGGCCAAACAAATTTCGTACTGTATCAAAAAGTGTGCTGATTAAATCTAAAACCATTAGTAGCACAATGATAAGCCCAGCCAAAGTTGAAAAAGTCGCAATTTCTTCTTTTCCACTTTGCTTTAATATTTGCCCTACCACTGTCGTCAAAATGCCCACCGCTGCAATTTTGAAAATGACTTCAACACCCATAAAATTCTCCTAT
>CALWTG010000100.1 GCA_944384385.1 uncultured Clostridia bacterium
TTGACGAGTGCATCAATATGCCCTTCACGATTTTGAATATCAGAAAAAATTTGTGACATCTTTTCAACATCTGTCACATCTTGTGAAATATGAATAAAATCAGGCGTGAAAAATTCACGCCTTGAAATACCATAAACTTTATAGCCTTTTTTTGCAAGAAAAGTGGCGGTTGCAAGTCCAATACCACTTGACGCCCCTGTAATAACAACAACTTTACTATCTTCTTTCATGTAAATAGACTACAATCTTTTGTTGACTTTGTCAACATTTTTGCTACATTATTTTGTTTGTAAAATATAATATAAGTCTAAATGGAACAAGCTTTGAAACAAAATACAAAAGTTTCATTGAACTGCCGATAATATACATTGGTTTGTGCTTTTTCTTTTTAAATACCTTATATATCTTATTCACAGCATAGTTTACATCCATACGTTTTTTTTCACGCTTTTCAATCTGCTCACTGCTCTTTTCAATCTTGTCTTTGTATCTTTCATTTGTTGTCAAAGTCTTATCTCTATTTTTTGAAAAGTTGGTTTTAACATCTCCGGGACAAATACAAACAACATCAATTCCAGAGCTAGTTAGCTCCATTCTAAGTGAGTATGAAAGCATCAAAACGCCCGCTTTTACTGCGCTGTAATGCCCGCGAAAAGGAACAGGAAATAACGCACAAGCAGAGCTTATGTTAAAAATCTTTCCACCTCTTTTCATAAGTTTAAGTGCACATTTCGTGCAATTCACAACTGCAAAATAGTCAACTTCGAACATATTTCTCGCTTTTTTTGTGTCAACAAGTTCTGTCGCACCAAAAACTGCATAGCCTGCACAATTGACCAAAACATCTATCCTGTCATATACTTTTGCGATATTTTCAAATGCAATATTTATTAAATCTTCACTGCTAAGGTCAGCATAAAATTTTGTCACATTATCAAATTCGCCTTCTTTGTTTATCTCAACAACAGTGTCACCGTCTGACTGGTATCTTTGCTTTAAAGCTTTACCTATTCCGCTCGATGTGCCAGTTATAACTACAATCTTATTCATTATATCTCCTATGTTTATTTTAGCATAAAAAAGCAAATACTGTACAATATTTTGACAATAATTTTATGGTGTGATAAATTATTTTATATGAACTATGGTAGCAAAAAAACAATACTAAAAGCACTGCTCGTTTGGCAAATTATAGTTGCCTGTTTTTATATTCCATCAATGTTTATATTTTTGCTATATTATGCTTATCTTTCAAATATTGCACAGGCTTTTTATGGCATAACCCTTCCTTCAAATATATATACAATAATATATTTTTGTTTATATGCCATCTACTTTGGTATTTTTATCAACTATATACCACGAAAATATAAACAGACAAAAGAAGTTTTTTACCAAAAAAAGATTTTTTTTAGAATATTTGCAATATTGTCTATATTTTTTGATTTAATCACCGCAATACTACTAATAATCACAGCTTTTAAAAAAGATGATGGCAAAGAAGAGATTGTATACATTAAGCCCGAACGTGAAAAACCACAAAAACTTAGTCTTACAGAAAGTGGAAAACAACAGTTAAAAACATTAAAAAACCAAAGACGCAAAGGCATAATTTCAAAAGAAAACTTTGAGCGACAAAAAAGAGAGATAATAAAAAAAGAAAAATTGAGCTAAAATCAACACAAAACGCCATCTGTGTTGCGTAATTTTGCAAATTTCATTGATATAATTGCAATGTATCATAAAGGAGGTAAAATTATGAACACAGATAAAATTTATGCAGAACAAATTGCAAACCAATATTCAAAAAAGGAGACGACAAAAGTCAAACAACTAAAAAAGCTTGATGCAAAGGCCAAAGTTCCTGCAAACATATTTGCTTACACTTTTGGAATAGTTTGTGCACTTGTGCTTGGAACAGGAATGTGCCTATGCATGAATGTTATTGGCAGTGGAACAGTTGCATTTGTCATTGGACTAATAGTCGGAGTGCTTGGTATTATTGGATGCTCACTTAACTATCCTATTTACAAAAAGATTTTGGAAATTGGCAAAAATAAATACGGTTCTGACATATTGCGTTTAGCAAAAGAGATATCAGATGAACAAGACTAAAAATATAGATATGAATAAATCAATGAGTAGGTATTTTAGTACTGCTCTTTTGATGAATCAAGCATTTATTGAACTTTTAAACAAAAAGGACTTTGAATTTATCACTGTAAAAGAAATTTGTTTAAAGGCTGGAGTCAATCGCTCAACTTTTTATTTGCACTATGAAACAATAAATGATTTACTAACTGAGTGCATTGAAAACATAAACAAACATTTCACGCAATATTTTGGCGAAGAATCTCAAAAGATTATAAGTGAGATACACTCCTCTAAAAAAGAAAAGCTTATTTTAATCTCACCCAAATATTTAACTCCATATTTGACATATATAAAGCAAAACAAAGTTGTGTTTAATGTTGCAGTAAAACATGCAAACATAATGAATAGTCATAAGACATTTGATTCATTAAATAACTATGTTTTTCGTCCAATATTTGAAAGATTTGGCATAAATAAAAAAGAAAGCGATTATATGATAGCATATTATATTAGCGGAGTGACTGCAATAGTCAACAAGTGGATTCAAAACAACTGTGAAGATGAAATTGAATTTATCGAAAACATAATAATAGATTGTATTTTACGCAATAAATAAACAAAAAGAGTACGACTAAAATTGTTGCACTCTTTTTATTATTTGCTAATTATTTCACATCAGGTTTTTTAGGTTGTGTTTTGATGTCTGATTTTTTAGGCTCTGTTTTTATTTCGGGCTTTTGTGGCTGTGACTTAGCATCTGAACTAGGTTTGTCACTCACATTTGATTTTTGTGGCTGTGACTTTGTGTCCACTTTTGTTTCAGGTGCTTTTGACTT
>CALWTG010000101.1 GCA_944384385.1 uncultured Clostridia bacterium
CTGTTCTTCAAGTCCCACGCGAATTAGTGCGTTTGTTGCTTTTTCTCGTTTTGTCTTTTTATCAAGTCCTGCGATGATTAGAGCAAGTTCAACATTATCAAGCACGCTTAGGTGAGGAATGAGATTGTATGACTGAAAGACAAAGCCTATGTAATGATTGCGGTATGCGTCCCAATCTTTATCACGAAAAAGTTTAGTTGATTTTCCGTTTATTTCAATATCTCCGCTCGTGTATCTATCAAGTCCACCTAAAACATTCAAAAGTGTTGTCTTGCCACAACCGCTTGGTCCCAAAATAGACACAAATTCGTTTTCACGAAATGTTAGGCTTATGCCTTTAAGGGCGTGGACAACACCTGTTCCTGCGGTGTAGTCTTTAACTATGTCTGTTATTTTTATCATACATTTTCTCCTTTTACGCTATTTTCTATTATTTGAATTACTCTTTCAAAATATTTTTCTGCCTGTGGCTTTGTTAATTGACCTTCGAAATAATTAAGTATTACGATTGCAATATTACACAAAATTATTGACGAAAAGATATATATGTCATAGCTTGTTTTTAGCTTTGAGCTGTCACAGTTGACTAGAAGTGGAGAAGATTGAAGTTCGTAGGCGATGTAGTGTATGTTTTCTGGGTTCATATTTTTTAGCAGTTTTTCAACAAACGCCTGCTCGCTTTTGCCATGAAATGAAATAAGGTATTCAAACATTGACTGTGAAAAGTATTTTGCAGGTTTGTTGCTTGTTGTTTGCAATTTATCTAGCTGTGGTTTTAAAAAATTGTAAACCAAATATTTATATATGTCATTTTTATCTTTAAAGTAACAATAAAATGATGACCTTGAAAAGCCACTTTTTTGCGCTATTGAAAAAATAGAGGCTTTGTCAAAGTCATTTTCGCTAAATTCATTAAAAGCACACTTAAGTATGCTTTCTTGTTTTTCTTTTGGTAAATTAAAAAATTTTTCTGTTGGCATATTATCTCCGTTGACACTGTGTCAAATATGATAATATATTTTTTGCCATTAGTCAAATTTTTTATGTGTATTTTCTTTCAAAATATTTTATGAGTGTTCTTTGAGTGCTTTCGTTTTTGCAATAGGCGAGCCACCTTAGTTCTGCAATGTTTTGATTCATATTAAATTCGTCAAGTTTGCACACAACTTCGACTTTGTCGCCACTATGAAGGCGAGTGTATATTGGTGACTTGTTTGGTGAGTCGTTTAAATAGGCATACATTGCCGAAAAGCCTATATCTTTGTGAAGTTTAAAGGCAAAGTCAAGCACGGTGCTTTTTGCTGGGATTTTTATTGCCTCTTTTGTTGGGGTGTAGACTGTGATATAGTCGCCGTCAACTCCCCCTGCAACGGTTTCGTCAAGGTCGTCTATGTCAGAGCCGTTTGTTGTGCCGTTTAAAAGTTCGGTGTACTGTCTTTTGGAAAGCATGGTTATGTTAAATAGGTTTCGCATATTGTCGACAACTAAAAGCGAAGTGTTGTTTAATTCGTCACTGCTAAGTCCGACAATTTCCAACTGCTCTCGTGCGCCAAACTCTGTCAAAAGCGTGTAAAGCGGATTAAAACCATTTGTGTCCTGTTTTGTTATTATATAGATATCAAAAATTGGAACGCTAATGAAATTACTTTCTTTGACTGATGAAAGTTTGTTTGTGTCGAAGTGCTTTGAAATTGAAGTGTAAACTTCATAAGGCGTTTTTGGTGTTATTTCAACTTTTGAAAGCGAAAATTTTGATGCTCTTAGATATGAGTTTATTTCAAATTCGAGCATACTTTTTAGCTCTTCAACATATGAGGACATATTTTGAATATATTTATCTAGGTATTGAAAAAACACTGCATCATCTTCGTGTCTTACACAAAAACAGCCGTTTGTTAGTTGATAGTAAAAATATTTGCTTTTTAAAAGTTTCGCAAGGGGAATAAGCCATTTTTCTGTTTCAAGGATTTTTGCTTCTTTTTTGTATTTTGGGAAACATGAAATAGTGGATAAGTTGTTGAGTCTATCAGCGAACTTGATATAAAAACCGAATTTGTTGTTTTTGCCAATATGAATGAGCTTTTGATATGTGCTATCTTCGACTGCTTGTTTTAAAAAGTCTTTTGTGTCTGAATATATGTTGTTGCTGTCAGGAAGAAAATTTTCTTTTGTGATAGCCGTGACTGAGTCAACAATTTGCGCTATTTGGTTATTAAAAGTGTGTTTAAGTTCATCAATGGTGACACCACAGTCCTCAACCGTGTCATGAAGAAGGGCGGCGCTTATCACATCGGTGTTGAAGTCACGCTTCTCTAATATGCTGGCAACTTCAACAGGGTGAATGATATATGGGTCGCCGTCTTTTCGCATTTGTCCACTGTGTTTTTGCTCGGCAAAATTGAATGCCTTTACGACATTTGAAACATCAACACTGTTTTTTTGTTTGAGATTTTCAAGCATCTCATTAAATAACTGTTTGTAATCACTCATAGTCGGCGTCCTTTATGAGTCTGTAATATTGGTCGTCTTCCATATTGCTAACTTTTGCAAATCTGAACATATTTGCTTCAACTGCGTCTTTTACAATGTTTTCTATGCTATTTTCAACAATCTTTTTTTGCTGTGCTTCATTAAGTCCTGTTGGCTGTGGGCTAAGGTATAGTTTTTTTATAAGGTCTATAAGCTGATTGACTTCATTTTTGACATTTATTTCTCCAACGCCAAGGGCAAGAAGATTGTATATTTCGCCGTCTGGCACTTTGAGTGAAACATTTGACATAAGTATATACTGTACGCATGGTACATGCTCTCTACCACGAGATATTGAGTTGACTGTGCCAAGACCACCACGGTATTTTTTGCTACTTGGTGGATTGTTTAAAATTATTGAAACTTTGTCGTTGTTATTTTGCAAACTTATGAAAAG
>CALWTG010000102.1 GCA_944384385.1 uncultured Clostridia bacterium
GCAAGATGTGCAATTCAAACAGTGTAATACTTGATGCGGGATGTGGCACAGGATATTACATTTCTAATATCAGATGTGGCTCTCAAAAAATCGGAGTTGACATATCAAAATTTGCCATAAAAGAAGCAGCAAAAAAATACAAAGATATTGAATTTTTAGTGACTTCAATATTTAACTTGCCTATAAAGTCAAATTCAATAGATTGTATTTTGAATATTTTTGCACCAAAAGCCAATGACGAATTTATGCGAGTTCTAAAAAATAATGGAATAATAGTCGAAGTAATCCCAGGCACATTGCACCTTTTGGAACTAAAACAGTGTTTATATGAAAAAATACACTATAATAAAATAGATGTTAAAAAGTTTGATGCACAATGTATTTTTGAACATGAACTAACATACAAGTGTAATGTCAAGCATAATGATTTAGTACAATTATTTAATATGACACCTTATGCTTTTAAAACATCTCAAAATGATAAAGAAAAACTTAATAATATAGACAATATTGATTTAACTTTTGATTTTATTATAAAGATATGGAAAAAACATGATAACAATAATTAAAACTTTCCTTTTGTTTGGAAAGTTTTTTTATTGAAAGAAAAAACAAAAAAAGATAGTAATAGAAAAAGCGGATTAAGTTTGTAACGCAAAACAAAATAGACAAAAGTAGGAGAAAAAGGCAAAAAAGAATGGTGCGAAGGTCTGAGTGTACTTGCCACTGGTTTATATTAAAAAACACAAAATTGTGAGGCGAAGACGAGGCTCGGCAAAGACTTTTTAAGTAAAATAGACAAAAGTAGGAGAAAAAGGCAAAAAAGAACGGTGCGAAGCAAACCTGAGTGTACTCTGTACTTGAAGGTTTCTTCACACCATTATTATAAACTCTAAATAAAAACTAACTTATCTTATAAAAACACAAAATTGTGTGGCGAAGACGAGGCTCGGCAAAGACTTTTTAAACAAAATAGACAAAAGTAGGAGAAAAAGGCAAAGTAGAATGGTTCGCAGGGTACATGAGTGTACTCTGTACTCGATTGTACCCAAGAGCCATTATACGAAGCCTTTTCCCCTAATTTTGTCTATTTTAGGAAGCCGTCTATTATTACGCCTTCTGCCTCTTTCTCGTCAAGCCCAAGTGAAAGAAGTTTCAAAAGCTGTTCCCCTGCGATTTTGCCTATTGTCGCCTCGTGTACAAGTGACGCATCTGGGTGATTTGCAACAATTTTTGGAGTTGAGCCAACTTTTGCATTACCCACAATGATTGCATCACACTCGACATGAGCATAACAATCGTTGTTGCCCTTGACATTTGAATAAAAATCTTGATGTGAATTGTCTTTTGCAACGACACGAGATGTGAGTTTTGCCTTTGAATTTTTGCCGTTTAAGTCAACATCAAAAATACTTGTTGCCGTTTGGCTATTACTGGTCAGTACCTTTTCGGTAACGACTAGGTTTGCGCCGTCCATAAGGTCGGCAGTTGTCTTTCTGACAGTACTGTCAACACCTTCAATCTGAGTGATTATCATCTCCATTTTACTATTTTTTTCAAGATGCAACACTGTTTCAGGATTCATAACTCTTTGCCCACTGCCCTCGCCATGCCCATAATGGCGTTCAATGTACTTGACTTTGCTATTCTCTCCAACATAAAAAGTGTGTATGCCGTCATGCTGGCTTGTGCAACTTGAACAGTTATCTATTCCACACCCTGCAATGATTGTAACATCACAATCTTTGCCGATATGAAAGTCGTTTAGCACTTTTTCGGTTATGTCACCGCTGGTCAATATGACTGGTATGCCTATTGTTTGTGACGTTGTGTTGTCTTTGATATATATATCTATTCCGCTATTGTTTGGCTTTGAAACAATATTGACATTATCATTTACTTTTCTATCGAAAAGTTTACCATTTATTCTTATGTTATACGCTCCGTCAAACTTTGCGCTATCTGTGACTATGTTTAAAAGTTCTTCGTTATTCATCTCTTACCTCCACAGCCATTACATGACTTTATTGAAAGCGTTGGCAAAATCTCGGTTCGACTTCCGACCTTTTCAACATTTCCGCCTGCCATAACTATAATTGTGTCGGCAAGTTCAATCATCTTTTCTTGATGTGATATCAAAATTAAAGCGCCTTTTGTTTGGTCCTCAAAATGCTTAAATGTGTCAACAAGGTTTGAAAAACTCCAAAGGTCAATTCCTGCCTCTGGTTCGTCAAAAATGGTGACATTACAATTTCGTGCAAGCACGCTTGCAATCTCAATGCGTTTGAGTTCTCCCCCGCTAAGTTCTCCCGAAAGTTCGCGCATAAGATAGTCCTTTGCACAAAGTCCGACCTGTGCAAGGTAACTATTTAGTGCCACTTTTTTGTCTTTTGATGCAAGCCTTAACATGTCCATTACCCTTAGTCCTTTAAATTTGACTGGTTGTTGAAAAGCAAAGGCAATGCCCATTTTGGCACGCTCTGTTATTGAAAAGTCTGTTATGTCCTGACCGTTATATAAAATTTTGCCACTGGTTGGCTTTAATATTCCCATAATAATTTTTGCAAGTGTTGACTTCCCTGCACCGTTTGCACCGGTGATGACTGTTATTTCGTCTTTGAAAGTCAAATTGACATTATTTAAAATCTGTTTATCTTTTGTAGAGTAACAGATATCCACTAATTGTAACATATATCTCCTTTGTGGCGAAAGGCGTACTTTCGCCAGCAATATTAAACTAAAAGATTTTGTAGCAGCCGCTACGACAACAAGATAATATCACATACAAAAAAAAATGTAAATGATTTTAAGCCTTTAAAATAAATTGCATATTGACATAGCGTGCCATGTTGGTTAAACT
>CALWTG010000103.1 GCA_944384385.1 uncultured Clostridia bacterium
GACTGTTTTGGGGCGTTTTGCAGTAAACAAAGCAAGAAAAAATTTTAATTTTTTCGGTCACGAAGTTTTTCGGCAGTCTGAAGAATATTATTTTTTATTTTTCGCAACATATGTTTAGAAGTTTGTTTTATGGAGATAAATTATATGGAAATAAATTACGAAAAAATAAAATCAGAGTTACAAAAAAATGTACATGATTTTGAAAAGAAAAATGGCAAGGATTTTTCATTCACGCTAAGTCAAAATGATGACCTTGTGCATAGTATGAAAGTGAAGGGTATGCTATTTTCAAAACTTGATCTTGACAGCGAGTTTGAAAGTGCCGACCTTTTAGATTATTTAGGTTATGAAAGGATAATATCGTGCAAGAAAGACCACAAATAACGAGAGGTGATATATATTATGCAGACCTAAGCCCGGTTGTTGGAAGCGAACAAGGTGGACAAAGGCCTGTTCTTGTCATTCAAAACAATGTGGGCAACAAATATTCACCAACTGTTATTGTGGCGGCGATAACAAGCCAACTTGAAAAAGCAAAACTACCAACGCATATTGAACTTCCTTCAAATAAATATAATTTGCCAAAAGATAGCGTAATATTACTTGAACAAATAAGGACAATAGACAAGAAAAGACTATCCGACAAAGTTTGCAAAGTCGACATGGTAAAAATGAAAGAAGTTGATAAAGCTATTTTGATATCTCTTGGCTTTTATGAGTGAAAAATAAAGCAGTCAAAAATTTGTCTTGAAATTTCTTCCACTTCGTCATGTGGGGCATAAAGTGAAAAAAGTTTTTCGCCTTTTTTTATTTTGTCACCAATTTTTTGATAGGTGATAACCCCGTATTCATTTGATTTATATTTATGGTTAAAGGTATTGACAATTTCGCCAAGTTCTTTTGTTTTAAAAGCCTTTAATATGCAATCATTTTGTGCCAGCTTTACAAGGCTAGGTTTGTCATAATTTTGTTCAAACAAATCAAGTTTTCCACCCTGACAACTCACCATTGTTTTTAATTTTTCAAGGGCGCGTTTGTTTTTAATTACTTTGACCACTTTTGCCTTTGCAATAAAATATGGTATGTGTTTGTCAAGCGCATGACATAGTGCTGAAAGTTTTATGCACGCTTTAAGAAGTGGATTATGTTTGTCATAATGCCCAAGAAGTTTAACAATTTCCATACATTCAAGTTTAGTTCCAACATTATAGCCCAGCGGTTGTGACATATCGCCATACACAACTTTTGCTTTTTTGTTGTCTTTTTTTGCCAGCATAATCATTTTTTTGCCAAGTATTTTTGCACTTTTTTTGTCAGGCATAAAAGCACCGTCGCCATACTTAACATCTAGTACTATGATGTTTGCGCCAGTGGCAAGTTTTTTACTCATGACAGATGATGCAATTAGCGAGATGTTGTCAACAAGATTTGTCTTGTCTCTAAGTGCATAAATCTTTTTGTCAGCTGGGGCAATGTCGGCAGTTGAGGTCATCATGCATCCGCCATTTTCTTTTACAAGCTCAAACGCCTTTTGTAGTGGTATGTCGGTTTTGTAGCCTTCAAAACATTCAAGTTTGTCACATGTTCCACCCGTAAAGCCCAAACTTCGCCCACTGAGTTTTAGCATCTTTGTGTTAAGGCAGGCAAGTATTGGCACTATGGCGATTGTCGTCGTGTCACTCACTCCACCCGTTGAGTGTTTGTCAACAGTTTTTCCAAGTGGCGTTTGGTCAAGTACAGCTCCGCTATTTTTCATTGAGTTTGTCAAATAATAAAGACATTTGTCGCTAATATCATTTTTGTAAATTGCTTTAATCACAGGCAAAAAATCCTGGTCGGAATATTCGCCCATTGTGTATTTTTTTATGACTGAGTTTATCTCTTCATAGGTAAAGTCAATGTGTTTTTCAATTTTTTCAACTAAATTATTTATTTCCATAAAAAAATGTTATGTTGTTTAAATAATTTTGTCAACTAAACAAAGTTATTTGCACAAATTTGTTTATCATGCTATATATAAAATATTATAAAGGAAGGCGCTATGGCATTTGAATATGTTTTAACTGATGAAAAATTAAAAAAATATATGAAGGGAAGTGATTATAAAAAATATATATCACTAAAAAAAGAAGCCAAACCACTGTCCATATCTCTTGCTGAAAAAATTGCAAAGGCGATTGTGTCATGGGCAAAGGCAAATGGGGCAACGCACTACACGCATTGGTTTTTTCCACTCACATCAAAGTCGGCAGAAAAGCAAGTTGCTTTTGTGGATATTAAAGATGGCAAACTTATTTCAAGCTTTTGTGGGTCAAGTTTGATGAAGGGGGAAACAGACGCTTCAAGCTTTCCAAGCGAGGGCGAAAGAGTGACATTTGAAGCACGAGGTTACACTGTGTGGGATATGACAAGCCCGGTGTTCATAAAAAATGAAGGCAAGGTCAAAGTTCTTTACATTCCAACGGCATTTATTGGATACAACGGCGTGTCGCTTGACGAAAAGATGCCTCTTCTTCGTGCAAATGAAAGGCTTAGCGATGTTGCAACAAAACTTTTAAACAAACTTGGCTACACTGATGTAAAAAGTGTGTATACTGACCTTGGAATTGAGCAAGAATATTTTTTGATAAATTTGTTATATTTAAAACAGAACTTACAAGGATGTTTTTGAATTATTCAAAAATAGAAGTTGATAAGAATTTAGTTTTA
>CALWTG010000104.1 GCA_944384385.1 uncultured Clostridia bacterium
ACCACTAACAGTAACATTCTGGCTTGCCTGAATTGTTACATTTTTTTCGACATAAAGCACGCTTGAGAGTTCGGTATCTTTAAAAACACAAATAGTGTCACCATCGGTGGCACTAGAATATGCTTTATTTATTGTGGAATAAAAATCCTTTATCGTTCCGTCACTTGACTGCAAATAACACGTCTTATCTATGTATCCCAGTTGCCCTGTTGTGCTATTTTTATAGTTTTGTGCAGAAAAAACACCAAACACTGTCATTGACAATGCTAGGCACAATAAACTAAATACGGTGGCTATTTTAGCTTTTAAAGATTTCATCTCCCAGTTCTCCCAAAACTTAAATAATTTTAAGTTTAAATTTTGCTTAATAAATCAATTTGCAGGTGTGATTTTTTTAAGCACTTTCAATCACGATATTCAAAAGTGGATCACTATTTGCAAGTGACTGACCTTGAATGTCGGCTAGATTTGCAGAAAATTTTATGTATAGTGTTGCGGTGGTACTTGAATCGACAGAAACGGAATCGCTCTCGCTCCATCCTGATTGGTCGTTCGCACTAATTTGGCAAGTGACCTTGCCGGCATAATCTCCGCCCGTTTTAAACGCGTCACCTACCGATGCCGTCACTCGCAAGTTATAAACAAGATCATGCGAAACGTTTAGTGCAATTATTATTGGTTTTAACTCTTTTTCTGATGAGTGTGTGAAATATAATGTTTGATTTAATTGAAAACTTCCAGAATCTTCACCCGTGCCACCAACGGTGGTATCAGCAAGGAGCGTAAGTCCCTGGGCAAGTAATTGCTCTTGATCATTTTGTGCCCCCGATATGTGAGTGATGTTTAAACTCGCTTCAAATTCGGCGGTATATGAAATTGAGCCTTGCAAAGTGTATGTAACTTGTGATGCACTATAAACGCCGTATATGCCCACAGCAAGCAGCATACACACGGCGACACCGAGTATTATGTATCTGGTAATTTTGCTCACAATTTCACCTCTCTTTTTATGTCAATATTTGCACTATTTTATAACTTATTATATATAACCATTTTTTCATTGGCAAGTAATTTAACAAATTTTTTGTGTCATATTATCTTTATTACACATTATATGGTGGTGTAAAAACAAAAAAATATTACTCTTAAATTACTTTGAAGACCTAAGCTTCATTGAAGCGTCATAAATGAGTATTGTGGCAGAAACTCCGACATTTAATGAGTCGCATTTTCCAAGCATTGGAATTGATATCATCTCTACCGGATATGTGTACCACTGTCTTGAAATTCCATGGCGCTCATTACCCATAACAAAGGCAGTGTGATTTGGATAAGTTTGCGTGAAATATGTGTTTTTTGCACGAGTGTCAGCAAGGAAGATGATATAACCATTTTCTTTCAAAAATTTATAGCAAGAATCAACATCACTAAACTCATACATCGGTATTGTAAGCACTGCACCCATACTACCTTTTATGAGCTTTGGATGTGTCAGTCTTGCCCTACGATTGCAAATAAAAACAGCCTCAACTCCCGCACCGTCACACGCACGAAGCATTGTTCCAATATTTCCCGGTATTTCAATTCCGTCAAGTACCAAAATCACGCTCTTTTTATTTGGCCTATAGTCTTTGATGTCAGGCATAGGAAGCTTAGCTATGCTCATAAGTCCGTCAGGCTTGTCCCTTTCCGCAATTTTTTCGTATGTTTTTTTTGAAACAATATATAAATTATTTGTTTTTTGAGATAGTTTTTCAATTATCATAACTGCTTCGTTTGTGTAGACACATTCGGGACAAATTATAAGTGCGTCAATATATGTATTAGTTTCCAAAATTCTATTTTGTGCCCAAATTCCATCGGCAACAAAAAATTTTTCAGGATTTGGCTTAGTGTTTGAAATTATATTTTTAATTCTTTTAATTATAGAATTCTTTTCACCAACCTCTAAAAATTTGTGAGTTTTTAAAATATTATCAAATTTTTCTCTAAAATTATTATTTATATTATCCATGTCTTTATTATACATAATTTTGTCAAAAATAGGCAAACAAAAAAAGATATATTTATTTGACTTTACTGCAATAATAATATATCATATCAGTAATTAAACAATAACGAAATGGAGGATGATATGCACTCACGTACCACCCAACTTTCAAAAAATGACTTTAAATGTTTTTTAATTAGGCTTGGAAAAATATTTTCAAACATCTCTATTTTTTCGCTCATTTTGTGTTTTTGCGGGATACTTTCTTTTGTTGCGACTGCATTTATTTTGCTTATTGGTTTGACCATTATTTTGTTAACAATTGGCACAATATTTATTGTAGTACCAAATTACTTTGAAATAATTACGTCAGCTTCGCAAATATCAGCAAAGATTTCTGCTTTCTTTTTAGAAAATTTCTATATTTTTGTTTTAATTGCAATAGTTGGGGCAATTTTGTCTTTGGTTTTACTACTTCTTGACAAGAAAACAAAACACACTGGTAGAATTGTGGTGTCTTCTATTGTCATATCAATTGCCATTATTACAATAATAGTCTTTGCACTGGGGGTGGGCAAATGAAAAATGTAAATTTTAAGCTTGTCGGTTTAGACTCAAAAGTTGTTCCAACTGTTTTGGTTGACGGCGAAGTCATTTCTTGTAAGAAAAATGAATTCGGCTCTTATGAGGCAAACATTCAA
>CALWTG010000105.1 GCA_944384385.1 uncultured Clostridia bacterium
TACATATCAAAATGGTACAAATTAAGCCTTCCACTTTTGTAGTCATTCATTATTGTGAAAGTTGGACTTGTCACAAGGTCAGTTATTCCAAGTCCCTTTGCAAAGCCTTTTGCAAAAGTCGTCTTGCCTGCACCAAGGTCACCGACAAGGGATATCACCGCCCGTGATGTTATGCTCTTTGCATACTTTTCCGCTATGCTTTTTGTCATCTCTTCGTTTTCTGATAAAACTTCTATTTGCATTAGTTTCTCCTAAACTTTAATATAACACTTAATTGTAAATTTTCAAAACATTATAGCTTCAAAATCACCGCAATCCCATCGCCGTCATCATAAAACTTTGTGCTAACTTCTCTGTCGGTACTTATCACATCAATGAATTTTCTTAAATTGACAACTATTGTCCTTAGTTTGTGCTTGACAAATTCTGGTCCTTTGACAAGGTTGTGAAAATATATGTTGTCAACAAAAATATATCCGCCACTTTTGACTATCTTTTTGATGTATGGATAGTACTTTAAATACTGCCCTTTTGGCCCGTCCAAAAACACAAAGTCAAAGCTATTTTTTTCAAGCGACTTAATTACTTCAAAGGCGTCTATATTTAAAATATTTACTCTGTCTAATAAATCAAGCTCTTCAAATGTTTTTTTCGCAAAAGCCACACGCTGTTCGTCTTTTTCAACAGTGGTAAGCCTTGCATCTGGCAAAGTTTTTAAAATTAAACTTCCTGAATAGCCAACTGCCGTACCTATTTCTAACACCGACTTTGGTTTTATTTGTTTCAAAAAATTAAGCAAAAAATCACACCCGTCATCACTAATGATAGGAATGTGATTTTGTCTTGCATATGATTTTAAATTCTCTAAATATTTTTCCATAAATTATGACATCAGCACCACAGTCAATATGAGTGGTCTACGCTTTGTGCGTTTGAATACAAAACTTGATATTGACCTACGAACAACATTTTTAAGCTCTGTTTGGTCCATATCTTTTAAGTCATAGCCTTTTAAAAGTTGACTTAAATGACTTCTTGCGTCTTGATTGAAATCGTCTGCCTCATCGTTGTAAACAACTCCACGAGTAATGACGAAAGGATCGCTTTGAAGTTGACCTGACTCACTTGAAAGATTGACAACTGCGACACAAACACCTTCTTCTGATAATTGCTTTCTGTCTTTAAGCACTGCACTTGTAAGGTCACCAACTCCCGAACCGTCGACAAGACGCATACCTGCCTGAACATAGCCACAAGTTCTTATTGATGTTCTTGACATCTCAATTTGCATACCAAGGTCTGGCAAGATGATGTTCTTTGGGTCACAGCCCATTGCAATTGCAAGTTCTTTGTGTTGCTTTAAGTGTCTGTACTCACCGTGGATTGGCACAAAGTTCTTTGGCTTTATGAGTTTGTGCATAATTTTAATTTCTTCTTGACAAGCGTGTCCTGATGCGTGAACATCTGCAAGCTCGTCATATATGACATCTGCACCTTTTTTGAAAAGTGTATTGATAAGGCTATACACAGATTTTTCATTGCCAGGAATTGGAGAAGATGAAAGAATTATGCAGTCATTTTCACCAAGTTCAATACCTTTAAAATCTCCCGATGCCATGCGTGAAAGTGCACTCATTGACTCGCCTTGACTTCCCGTTGCCATGATTAAAATTTCTTTGTCTTCATATTTTGAAATTTTATCAATGTCAATTATGTTGTCTTTGTTATATTTAAGTTCGCCAAGTTTTGATGCAACTTCACTGACATTTAGCATACTTCTTCCGCTGAATGCAACTT
Source organism: uncultured Clostridia bacterium (assembly GCA_944384385.1). Taxonomy (GTDB): domain Bacteria; phylum Bacillota; class Clostridia; order Christensenellales; family UBA1242; genus UBA5893. Next base: position 1,798 of record CALWTG010000105.1, read on the forward strand.
TTCTTTTATACTTTTCTGCAAGGTCAAGTATTTGTTGCATACGCTGAATGTTTGAAGCAAAAGTTGCGATAATGAGCCTGTTGTTTGGATGCTTTTCGAATATGCTATCCATAACTCTGCCGACTTTTGATTCACTCATTGAATAACCTGGACGGCATACATTTGTGCTTTCGCAAAGTAGCAAGTTTACTCCACGCTTCCCAATTTCTGCAAGGCGTGTAAGGTCTGTTGTTTCGCCCGTCACTGGTTCAAAGTCAATTTTGAAGTCACCACTATGAACAATCGTGCCACATGGCGTGGTGATTGCAAGTGCAAGTGAGCCTGCTATTGAGTGGTTGACATGAATAAACTCTATTGCAAAATTACCAATTTTGAGTACCTGTCTTGGTCTAACTGCTACAAGTTTGTATTTAAGCTTTGGATATTCTTTTAACTTATTTTCAATAAGTCCAAGCGTAAGTCTTGAAGCATAAATTGGCACATTCACATCAGAGAGCACAAAAGGTATACTTCCTATGTGGTCCTCATGTCCGTGTGTGATGACAAATGCTTTTAATTTGTTTTTGTTTTGAATAAGGTATGTTATATCTGGCGTAACAACGTCAATGCCAGGAAGGTCGTCATCTGGGAAGCTCATTCCACAGTCGACAACTATCATCTCGTCACCATATTCAATGGCTGTCATGTTTTTACCAATCTCGCCCACACCACCAAGGAAAGTTATTTTGACTTTTGGTGATTTGTCAGGACGCTTTACTACCTTTGGGGTTTGAGTGTCCGTATTTTGCGTAGTATCACTATTATCATTTTGCGACTTTTCTGTGCTTTGGCTTTCAATTTTTGCATCTTTTTTCACTTTTTTTGGCAAATGCATTCTTGATTGATTCT
>CALWTG010000106.1 GCA_944384385.1 uncultured Clostridia bacterium
GCTCTTCCGATCTTTCTGGATGTTCAAAAAGTGTAATTTCTTTTGTTTCGTTGTATATAAGCATATCTTTGCTCCTTTAGTTTTGTCCAGCAAGTAGGCCACCAATATAGCCGATTGCTTTTGCTGTGTTTATTTCATTGAGTTGTAGTACAAGTTGCACTACTTCTTTCTTGCTATCTGGAATGTAACCAATTTGATTGTTCCATTGCCTGTCGCAAAGGTAGTCCAGGCTGACATTATAATAGTCGGCAAGACTAATTAGTGTGTTTAAGTCAGGTTCTAGCTTTTCTAATTCGTATTTGGAATAATTACTTTGAGAGCAATTTGCTATTTTGGCAATTTCAATTTGATTTAGTTTGTGTTCTTCTCTTAATTTTTTTAATTTCATAATATTTAACCTCCACACATATAGTAATATTTTTTTAAAAAATATTCAAATATTAACTAAAAACTATTGACAAATAGTTTAAAACGGCATATATTATTAACAAGATAGTTAAAAATAAACTATTTTTTGGAGGTCTTATGAACGAAACGATTATAAACAGATATTTAGAACGAAGTGGTTTTGAGCAGTTGAATCAAGTGAACAGTAAAATTTTAAAACAGGTCGTGGAAAATGAGTGAACAAAATTTGGTTGTATATAGAGATGTAATAGGGGACATCCGAGAGGGTGCAGATGTGACTATGATTCTTTCTCGAATACATAATTGCCAAGAAGATATCCAGGACATAAAAACAAGGTACATATTGCTTGGTGGTCACCTAAATGATTTAAAGCCATATGCAAAAGATATATGGACTTTAGCAAAGGGTAGGTGGTGTAAAGATATTTACGAACTTGCCGAACACTGCTTTGGTTTTAAAAAGTCAACAACAAAAAATATGATTGCAGTAGCAAAGCGCTTCGGTGACTGTATGACATCGCTTAAGACTGAGTATGGAAGATACAATTATAGTTGCCTTTGTGAGATGTTACCACTAACAGATGAACAGTTGAAACTTTGTACTCCAGAAATGACTGTTCAAGAAATAAGGGCGTTAAGGAAGACGAATAAAGATAAAGGCCAGACGTCTGGCCAAAATGTGGATAACTCAAAAATCTCGTATGGTAACTGTGTTTTAGCCTTAAAAAATGATAAGGAACGTATAGAGTTTTTGAGACAATATAAGACTTGGGGTAAGTGGTTATCGCTTCCAGAATTGGCATTGAATTTCTATAAATGCGATCTAACTAATGGAGACTTCATTGTAGCCACTGAAAATGTTGGTTTTCATAAAGACAAGGATAAAGGTCCTTGGGTTACGTATTGTATTGTTTATCAAGGTACATCTAAAGATTCATATTTTTATGATACTTACGCAATGGCAACGACAAATATTTTGAATTACATAAAATCTTCTCAAGTCAAGTTTATCGTATCTGTTGAATGTGAAAACTTTGTAGATTATTTAAACAAAACAAATAAAAAGTGAGGTGAATATATGTTTGATTACAAAAATTATAAAGAGTTTTGCTTGAAGAATGGACTTGTACCAGGACGATTAAGTAGTTTGATTGAATACAAAGATTCTTTGGAATAAAAAATCACTCTTTCGAGTGATTACATAGGCTTTACTCTTTCAATTAAATAAGATTGTTGCTCAATACTTTTTAGTTCTTCGTCAGAGTAAAAAGCAATATCACATGTGTATTTGTCGTAAATATCGTGGGTATCAAGTTTGAAACCACAAATTGGGCAAACATCAATGTTTATATTGTTGGCCTTTGCAATTTTTAAATCTTCTTCTTTGATATCGCTATCACACAAATAAAAATTATTCAAGTCTTTGCCTACAACAACAAATCCAACTCTTATTGCTTGTTTGCACTTAGGGCAATTATACAAAAAAGTGTACCAGTATCTATAATCCATAAACTCTCTCCTTGTGGAAATTATATGATACATTCAATAAAAATTCAAATAAAAAGAGGTAATTATGAAAACATTTGAAATTATTTTTAGTTTTAAAACAGCTAAAGAAGATATAAAGAATTTTGTTTTTTTGGATGTACTTCGACACAAATTGTTAATGCATCCAGATTTTCAGCGTTTAGGACTAGATGTAATTCGTCAGTATAACTGCTACTTATGTTCAGGCGTCAGTGTGTTGAGTTTATATTCTCCTCATATTTGTATGCTTGTTAAATATTCAGGAAGTATTTCATTCCTGAATACAAAATTAAATGACATATGGCGGCAGATATGTAAAACATCCATACCAGGTGCACGTACAAATGTTGGTGTTAAATTGCTTGTTTTGTAATAACCATGGGTTCGCACTCATCCCATGAGGTGGCAGGAAAAAGTGCAGCCATTTCGAAGTGGGTTCATTGGCGTTCATCCCATCTCCCAGAAAAAAGCGCCATACCAGGATGACTGTTGTTTAACCTCCAAATAAAAAGCAGTCATCTACCAGTGAGTGGTGCGCAACACTCTATAGTTTATCGGAGTTCTTAAAACCGAAATAAGTGTAAGGTGGTGAAAGGTT